>JBFJPA010000083.1:0-11898 GCA_041617355.1 Longimicrobiales bacterium | reverse complement strand
CGGTAGGAGTACCCGGTGTCGTTGTTGTACGCCTTGCGTGGCTCCTCGTTGATGTCGCGCATCCCGAAGTTGCCCCACGAAGACGAGTTCTCATCGGCGGCGACCGCGAGGGTCCACGCCGGGTACGTATAGGAGTAACCGTACCACCACACGTTGAACGTGCTGCCGATCAGCGACTCGATGTCGCCCGGCTCGGACAGCGCCCGGCTCTGGTCCGGTGCGTTCGTATTATCGACCTCGAGTTCCGGGTCGAAGATTTCGCATGCGCCCAGGCTGACCACCACGCCCAGGACAGCCAATGCCTTGAAGATTCTCATTGCATTCACTCCTCGGTCACGGTGATTAGAACTGGACATCGACCTTCATGGTGAACGTCCGGAAATTCGGGTAGTCGAAGCCGTCGAAGGACGACCGGATGCTGCCCACTTCCGGATCGAACCCGGTGTAGTCCGTGAAGGTGAACAGGTTGCGCCCGACGACGCCGAGCGTCAGCCGCTCCATGCCCAGGCCGCCGAGGAGGCTCTGCAGCTTGGCACGGTCGAACGAGTACTGCACCGAGAGCTCGCGCAGTTTGAGGTACGTGCTCTCCTCGATGAAGTACTGCGTCCGCGCGTTGGTGTTGTACAGGGTCTGGTAGTACGTCACGGGCTTCTTGAGATCATCGGCCTTGCCGAACTGGTCGTAGTCCGCGTGCGTGTTGTCGCGGTACGCCCACTGGCGGGTGTTGTTGTACGTGTCGCCACCGATCTTGGCATCCAGCAGGCCGTAGAAGTTCAGGCCCTTCCACTGGACGTTGTGGCTCATGCCGAAGTTGAAGTCCGGGTTCACGTCACCGATGATCACCAGCTCCTTGATACCCTGGGCGTTCACCTGGAAGATCGGCAGGCCCCAGTCGTACTGGACGCCGTCGATCGTGACCTTGGTGCCCCACAGCTTCTTGGCGACGCCGTCCCTGAAGGAGTTGCCAGCGCCGACGGGCACGACATAGCCGTCGTCATTGATCTGGAACGCGCTCTGCGAGCCCGAGTGCGTGGCAGGCAACTCGCTCAGGGCACGCAGGTGCCGGTGTCCGCGGATCTCGCCGACCTGGGCGCCCGCACAGTAGTACGGCGTCGTGCCGTAGCAGCCGCGATCGAACTCCGTGATTTCGCTGCGCGTGCGGTCCGCTACGAGGTTCATGGACCACTGCAGGCCCGGCCGCTGCACCAGCATTGTCTCGAGCGTCGCCTCGTAGCTGGAGCTCTCGATCGTGCCGGCGTTCTGCCACTGCGTGCTGTAACCGAACAGCGCGGGCAGCGGGATCTGCAGCAGCTGGTCTTCGACCTTGGACTTGGCGTACACCAGCTGGAGCGAGTAGCGGTTGTTCGCGATCATGTCGATCCCGACCTCCTGCTCGATCTGGTGCTCAGGGCGGAGCTGCTTGTTGCCCAGCGTGCCCTTCGAGACGGTCCCGCTGGACACGTTCCAGACCTCGAACCGGTCACTGAAGCTGGGCCGGCCGCCAGCGGTGCCGATCGAGTAGCGAACCTTGAACTCGTTCAGCGTGGGGATGAACCACCACGACTCCTCGGACATGCGCCAGGCGGCGCTGCCGCGGTAGTACGTGTGCCAGCGATCCTCGGCGCCGAACAGCGACGACCCGTCACGACGGACCATCGCCTCGCCGATGTACTTGCCCCGGTAGTCCAGGCCGGTAATCGCGTAGTACCCTGCCGAGCGGACGTCCGTGAAGCTGGAGCCCGCCGACTCGTTGATGCCGACGTCAATGTCGTTCACGCCGATGACGGCCAGCGTGTTGCTGGCGCCCGAGCGGGCGTCGTTCGTTTCCTTCTCCAGCGCGTACTGCAGCTTCGTGCGCGTGGTCAGATCACCGAACGAGCGCAGGAACGAGGCGGTCAGGTTCCCGTTCAGGGCCTGCGTGACCGCCGCCGAGCGGGACACCGAGCCCGTGCTCGTCGTGTTCGGGCCCGTCTTGAAGCCCTTGGGCGTCCAGTTGTCGCCGTTCCGGTCCGACCGGTCGAAGCTCACGTTGGCCTCGAGGCTGAACCAGTTGGCCGGCGAATAGCGGGTCGTCGCCGAGCCGCTGTAACGGTTGCGGAAATCCTCGTTCGTCGCGAACGCGATCGCGTACAGCGGGTTTTCCTGGAGCGTGAACGCGTCCGGCTGAATGATGAACGGCTGACCATCCGGATTGGGTGTGCGCAGATCGACGTCCGGCGGCATGAACATGATGTCGTAGAACACGTCCTGCGCGAAGTCTTCCTGCCGGTACCGGCTGTAGTAGCTGCTGACCGAGAAGTTCAGGTCATCACGCAGCCGGTGGTCCAGATTGACGCGCACGCCGTAGAGGGACGCGCCGTCGTTGCCGCAGAAATCCGGGATCGGCCAGTCGCCGAACACGGACTTGTCGCAGATGCCCTCCACAACGCCCTTGTCATCCTGCATGTTGAAGGACGCCATGAAGTTCGTCGAGCGGGTGTTCTGCGCGATCGAGACGTTGGTGCGCAGGTACCCGCCCGGATTGAAGAAGGTGCGGATGTTGTCGTAGATCGGCCCCGGATACGGGTTGTCCGCGATCAGGTCGGGCTCGACCACACGACGGTCCTTCTCGACCACGTTGCCGTTCGCGTCGACCCAGTTGCTGCCCGACACGCGGTAGTGGTGGTGCTTGGTGATGTAATCGTTCTTGATGTCCAGCTGGTTCACGCCGTATTCGGAGCGGACCATGATCCGGGTGCTGCCCTCGGACACGTCGCGGCCGCGCGAGGTCGTGATCTGCACGACGCCGGCGGAGGCCCGCGAACCGTACAGCGACGCCGCGGCCGCGCCCTTCACGACCTCGATGCTCTCGATGTCGGAGGCATCGACGTCAACGAGGTCGGCGGCCAGAATCACGCCGTCGACCACGTAGAGCGGCTCGTTGTCCTTGGTGATGCTGGTCGCGCCGCGCAGCAGCACGTCCACGCCGCTGCCGGGCTGACCGGACGGCCGGACCACGCGCACGCCCGCGACCTTGCCCTGCAGGCTCGCTTCCGCGCGCGCTGCCGGGACGGGCATGTCCGTCTTCGTCACCTTGCCGACCGTGAAGGGGACCTTGACGCCCGCGATGGGGTCGGCGGTCCCGGTCACGACGACTTCCTCGAGTTTGAGCGCCGTAATGCCGAGGGCGAAGTTCACGTTGGCGACTTCGCCGGCAACGACGCGGATGTTTTCCTGACGCCCGTTGGCGTGGCCGAGCAACTGGGCGATGACCGTGTACGTGCCGGGCGGCACGTTCAGGATCAGGAAACGCCCGTTCTCCTGCGTCAGCGAGCCGAAGGTCGTGCCATCGAGGAACACCTGAGCACCTACGAGGGGCTGATTGGTGTTCCTGTCTGTGACCTGGCCCGTGACCTGGCCGTTCTGGGCTGCGACGGGCAGAGCCATCATCAGCGCCAGAGCCGTCGCTCCGACAACGCGGGCTGCGTTGCGTATCACGAGTCCTCCATTCGGTGAGGGAAACGGAACTGCCTGTTTTTCATGGCGTCGAAACGCCGGCACTGCGAGGAGTCCGTGGGATCTGCGTCCGGTCCCGGGGCTCCGCGTGCACCATCGTCGCCCGTGGAACCCGACTCCCGGGCCGGGAGCGGTACCACTTCCGGAGCGACGCTGCTACGCTCTCTTGCGATGCTGCTTTCGGTGAATCGCCGCGCTTGCGCTACGCGGTCTGAACATCGACGGCCCGGCGCCCTCGGGGCGGCCGGCCCCGGACCGGACTCAAGCGCTCCGATCCTCGAACGGCAAACGTCTCAAAGGTCGATTCCGTGACAACCCGCACCCCGGCGGGGTCCAACCTCATGCGAAATCATCGTTTGGGGCTGATCTGCCAGTGGTTCGGCATCCGGTTCAGTCCCACTGCACCCGCCAGCGGAGCCAGCCGGCCGGCACGACCAGGTCGATCGGACCCGGCGGCTCCTCCTCGCCGCCCTCGAAGATGCGCCGGTCGAGTCCGGTGACCTTCATGACGAGGACGGCGCCCCCGACGAATGCGGCCCCCAGAAGAACGCTCCTGCCCCTCGAGAAGCGCTTTTCCTCGAGGGTGCGGAAGTTGGCCAGTCCGATCCGCACGGGCTCGTTGGCGCTCAGCAGGTCTCCGGCCCGCGTCGAGAAGTACGAATCGACCAGGATCGAGAGCGTGCTTTCACGACGGTCCAGGACCATCCCGGTGAGCCGGGTGACCCCCGGTCCGAGGACGCTCGTGAGCTGTGCGGAAGCCTCGTCGTCGACGACGGCCCGGATCTGCGCGCCCGGCTCGGGCGCCGTGGGCGGGACGGGAGCATAGACGTAACAGCCGGCCGCTGGCCCCAGCAGGGCCAGCAGCAGCAGTTGCGAACGGACCCGGTCTCCTCCGCGAGGGCGCCGGGTCCTGATGCTTCGGTTTCGGTCGAACCCCATCGAGCAGAAAAATGGAGGGTTCAGACCGGTCGCGCAAGGCGCCGCGGCGCCCGCGCCCGGCCTGACCCAGGTCATTGGTGATCAACGACTTCCGGAGATGAACCGGACCCGGGCGAAGTGCCGCTTGCCGCGCCGCAGGACCGGCTCGTGGCCGGGGCCGACCGGGACGTAGGCGTTGCGGTCCTGGATCCGTTGATCGTCCACGGTGACGGCGCCCTGCTCGAGCAACCGGGTCGCCTCGCTGTTCGAGCCGGCCAGGCCCGCTGCGCACAGGAGTCCGGCCAGCCAGACGCCGCGCTCCGGGTCGTAGCGCACACCGGGGTCGTCGAGGTCGACCTCCACGCCGGGGATCTCATCGGGCACGCCACCTTCGCGGAACAGCCGGTCGAAATGCGCCTCCGCCGCAGCCGCCGCATCCTCGCCGTGGAACGCCACGACGAGCCGGCGTGCCAGTCCGCGTTTGGCCTGGTAGGGATCGGTCCGCGCCCGGTCGAGCGCCGCCTCGAGCCCTTCCGCCGGTGCGGGCAGGGCCAGCCGGATCCACTCCTCGAGGAGCGTATCGGGGATGGACATGGTCTTGCCGAACTGGTCTTCCGGCGCCTCCGCGATGCCGATGTAGTTGTCGTACGATTTCGACATCTTCTGTTCGCCATCCGTGCCCCGCAGCAGCGGCATGATCAGGCAGACCTGCGGTTCCTGGTCGTAGCGCTCCTGCACGGTGCGTCCGACGAGCAGGTTGAACTTCTGATCGGTGCCGCCCAGCTCGACATCCGCGCGCAGCGCGACGGAGTCGTACGCCTGGAGCAGCGGGTACATGAACTCGACCATCGAGATGGCGCGGCCGTCGGCGTAGCGCTTCGCGAAATCATCGCGCTCCAGCATGCGCGCCACCGTGTACGTGGCGGTCAACTCGAGGATGTTCGCCAGGTCGAGCGGCGCGAGCCAGCGCGAGTTGAACTCGATGCGCACGCGCTCGACATCGAGGATGCGGCCGGCCTGTTCTGCGTACGTGCGCGCGTTCCGATCGATCTCCTCGCCCGACAGGTGAGGTCGGGTTTCGCTGCGG
Organism: Longimicrobiales bacterium; assembly: GCA_041617355.1. Lineage (GTDB taxonomy): Bacteria > Gemmatimonadota > Gemmatimonadetes > Longimicrobiales > RSA9 > JBFJPA01. The sequence goes on along the minus strand of JBFJPA010000083.1, from coordinate 6,398 downwards.
CCGCTGGGATCGCCGATGCGACCTGTGTAATCGCCCACGACGAACACGACGTCGTGCCCGAGCTCCTGGAACGTGTGCAGCTTGCGCATGGATACGGCGTGGCCGATGTGCAGGTCCGGCCGCGTCGGATCGAAGCCCTGCTTGATGCAGAGCGGCGTCCGTGTGCGCAGGCTGCGTTCGAGTTTGCGGACGAGATCGTCTTCCGGGATGATCTCGAGGGCACCCTCGCGGATGGCGTCCATCTGTTGCTGAACGGGGGCGAATCGTGTCATGCCGGAATGATAGTCGCGGTGCGCGGCGCTGTCAGGAGCGGGATGCCCCGGGCGCGGAGCCACCCGCGACGCGCAGGGCAAGCAGCGCGGCGCCGCGCGCGCCATCGAGGCTGCGGGTCAGGATGCTGGCTGCGGGGCATGCGGCGCGGATGGCGGCCGCGACCGTGCCGTGGAGCGGCTGGTCCGGTGCGATGAGGCCTCCATTGAGCGCGACGTCGATCGTGCCGGGCCAGGGTTCGAGTCGTCGCGCAGCCGCTTCCACATGGCGGGCCAGGTCCGCGGTGGCGCGGTGCACGATCACAGCGGCGGCATCGTCCCGGGCGGCCGCGCCGATGACCGCGGGAGCGAGCGCGGCGATGCCACGTTTGCCGGCACGGTCCGCCCAGCGTACCAGGTCCGGGGGCGCGCCCACGCCGGCGATCTCGAGCACTGGCGCGGTCAACGCCGTCGGATCGGTGCGACCGTCGAACGCCGCCAGCACCGCGCGCAGGGCGGCGCTGCCGACGGCGTATCCACTGCCTTCGTCCCCCGCGAGCGGGCCCCAGCCACCGATCCGTGCGTTGCGCCCGTCCGGCGCCCGGCCCCAGGCGGCCGAGCCGGTGCCGGCGATGAGCAGGATGCCCGGGCCGTCCGCAAACGCATCGAAGAAGGCGACCTCGACGTCCGTCGTGATCTTCACGACGCCGGCCAGGCCTCGTTCGATGAGCCTCGCCTCCACGGCGCGCCGCTCGGGCCCACGGCCCGCGCCCGTCAGGCCGCAGCACACCCCGGCAACGGGCGGAGCGGCGTCGATGGCGTCGAGTCCGGCATGGACCACCGAGACGATGAGATCCACGCAAACGTCGGGCGGCTCCGGGCCGATGCCGATGGCGGGCCCTTCGGCGCGCGCGCGGATCGTACCGGAAGCATCCATGATCGCGAGCGTGGAGCGCGTCGCGCCGCCCTCGACGCCTGCGAAGAGCGACATATCAGGCCGCGCTCCGCCGGCGCAGTCGCGTATGCGCGACGCCCGCGATCAGCGTGATCCCGGAACCGAGCAGCGCGAACCAGAGCGTGTCCACGATGCGGGGAATCCAGCCGAACTGCTGACCCGCCCAGAGCACGCCCATGGCGACGATGGCGATGCCCATGCCCGTCAGGGCGGCGGCCTGATCCGCGCGCTGCGAGACAATCCCGAGCAGGAAACCGCCCAGCAGACCGCCGTAGGTGAAGGACGCGATCTGGAGCGCGATCACGACCACCGGTGTGCCCTGCTGCACGAGCTGGAACAGGATGGCCCCGCCGACCAGCACGACCGCCCACCCGATGGTGAAGCGGCGGCCGGTGGCGAGCAGCCACGCGTCATCGTCGGCGCGCCCGCGCAGCGGCGCCCACACGTCGATCGTCGCGGCGCTGGCCAGCGAGTTCAGCGACGAGGACACGGTCGACATCATGGCGGCCAGGATCCCGGCGACGACCAGCCCCGACAGCCCCGGGGGGAGTCCTTCGACGATGAAGCGCGGGAAGATCTCGTCCGGCGTGGCGAAGGTCTGGCCACCGTAGTAGGTGAACAGGCCGGCCCCGACGACCAGAAAGAGCGCGAACTGGACGAAGATCACGACGCCGCTCACGACGACCGCGCGGCGCGCCTCGCCGAGGGATCGGGCGGCCAGCAACCGCTGCACGATCAGGTGGTCGACGCCGTGCGACGCCATGGACAGGAAAGCGCCGCCAATGAGGCCGGTGAACAACCACGCCGGGTCGGCAAAACCGCGCAGACCGCCGCCCGGGTGCAGCACGCGCAGCCGGCCGGCACTGTTCGCGGCTTCCAGCACGGCGCCCAGCCCGCCGGGCACGAGCCGCGCCAGCATCACGAGCGTGGCCAGACCGGCGAAGAGGTAGAGGAACATCTGGATCACGTCGATCCAGACGACCGCGCGCAATCCGCCGATGTACGTGTACGCCAGGGTCACGACGCCGGCCACGGCGATGGCCTGCCAGTACGGTACGCCGGTGATCAGCTGGATCGGGATGGCTGCCGCGAAGATGCGCACGCTGTCCGCGAGTGCGCGCGTGACCATGAAGATGACGGAAGCGAAGCGGCGGACCGACGGGCCGAAGCGCGTCTCGAGGAAGGCGTAGGCCGTCGACTGCTCGCCGCGGAAATACCGGGGCAGCAGCACGGCCGCGACGGCGATGCGACCGGCGATGTAGCCGAGCGCGAGTTGCAGAAACCAGAAGTCGGAGCTGTAGGCCGTGGCGGGCAGGCTGATGACGGTGAGCGCACTGGTCTCGGTCGCGACAACGGAAAAGCAGATGGCCCACCACGGCAATCCGCGTCCGCCCAGGAAGTAGTCTCGCGCCGTCCGCTGTCTGCCGCCCAGGATCGCGCCCAGCGCGACGATCCCGGTGACGTACGCCACGAGCACGACGGCATCGAGGGTCGTGAACGCCGGGTTCATCGCGCGCCGGGCCGCGGTGCGACCGGCTGGTCGCGGATCGCGCGTTGCACGGCATCGGCCAGATCCCGGCGCAGGGCGACGTGACGCTGGTTGTCGCGCGTCGGGTTCACACGGTTGCTCAGGATAACCAGGAACAGGTCGCGTTCCGGGTCCACCCAGAGGCTCGTGCCCGTGAAACCGGTGTGTCCGAACGACCGGGCAGTGAACCAGTCACCCGCCGACGAGCCCGGTGCCGGCGTATCCCAGCCGAGCGCCCGGCTGGATCCCTCGCCCTGCCGCGTTGTGAAGGTGCGCACGATCCCGTCGTCCAGCAGCCGCCGGCCCGCGATCTCGCCGCCGCCAAGCAGCATCTGGGCGAAGACGGCCATGTCGCGCGCCGAGGAGAACAGACCGGCGTGGCCTGCGACACCGCCCAGCGCGAAGGCGTTCTCATCGTGGACATCACCGTGCACGTGCCGCATGCGGAAGACCGTGTCGATTTCCGTCGGCGCGATGCGCACAGGCGACGCCCACTCGCGCGGCCGGTAGCCCGTGTCCGTCATGCCGAGCGGAGCGAAGATGCGCTCGTACGCGAGCGCGTCGAGTGGAGCGCCACCGACCTGCTCGATGACCCGACCGAGGAGGATGATGCCGTAGTCGCTGTACACGGTGCGCGTGCCGGGCGCGTACTCGAGCGGCATGCCGGTAATCCGACGCACGTACGCCGACCGGCCGCGTGCTTCCCGCCACAGCGGTCCGTACGCCACGAATCCGCCATCGTGACGCAGGAGGTGACGAACCGTGACCTCCCGCTGCCATCCGGTGTCCGGCCATGCGGGCAGATAGCGGGACAGGCGGGCATCCGGATCGAGCCGTCCCTCCTGCACGAGCAGCATTGCCAGCGTCGTGGTCGCCACGACCTTGGTCAGCGATGCCATGTCCCAGATGGTCGAATCGGTCACGGGCACGCCGGCGGGCGAAGCATCGGTGACGCCATAGTTGCGGCGGTGCACGAGTCGACCGTGGCGGCCGACGACCACGGCGACGCCGGGCGCCGCGCCCTCCGCGAGGGCCGTCGCCACGATGCTGTCGACGATGGTGCCGAGCCGTGCGTCCATCCCCGCCCGCTCCGGCCCTTCCTCCGGCGGCAGAGGCCGCGACCGCGGGAACGACCGCTCGGGCGCGGCGGTGCGGGGCTCTTCGTGCGCTTCGATGCCGTCGCCCGGCGCGTGCAAAGGAGGCAACGGGATGGGCAGCCGTCCGGTGATCGAGGCCGTCCCCGTGAGCGCGCGCGCCGCGGCCTGCTGCTGTGGTGGCCAGGCCGCCCACGCGAGCAGGTACGCGCCCGCGGAGGGCATCTGTGCAAGTACGTAGGGGTTGCCGAAGGAGACCGCGATGACCGGCCGTACCCGGGCCGCGTCTTCGACCAGTGTGGCGACGGCGACGGGCAGGGACAGGTCCGCCTTGTGCTCGCCCACGCGGACGGACAACCCGAATACGGCCACGTCGGCACTGTCGAGGGCCGAACGGACGGCAGCGATCACGCGCGGGTCGGCATCGGGGCCGAGTGTGTACGTGCCGACGATGTGGTTGGCGATCGACAGGCCGGCCGCGAACGCGCGGCCGCCCAGCGGATCCACGTCATCGCGGTACTGGACGAGAACGAGGCGGCGATCGCGCAGCGGCAGCACGCCGTCGCGATCACGCACCAGGGTGATGGAACGCGTGGCGGCCACCGCGGCGAGTTCGATATGGTCCGGACGCGCGACCAGCTCGGGGATCCGCTCGATGGGCACGGTGCGCTCGCGGTGCAGCCCGAGGGCGGCCTTGGCCTCGAGCAGTCTGCGCACGGACGCGTCGATGCGCGCCGGTGACACTCGCCCGCCCTGCACGGCGTGCGTGATCGCGGCGATGATGCCCGGCACATCATCGGGCCTGGGCTGGAGCAGCAGGTCGGCGCCCGCCTCGAGGGCCAGGATCGGCGCCTCCGTGGGACCGTAGCGGTTCACGATCGCCCCCATGTCGAGCGCGTCCGTCACCGCGATGCCGGCGAAGCCGAGGTCGTCGCGCAGCAGGCCCGTGAACAGCGGCGGGCTGAGCGTCGCAGGCGTCGAATCGCCGGCGATCGCGGGGAACGCGATGTGGGCGCTCATCACGGCGGCCGCACCCGCCTGGAAGACGGCGCGGTACGGGACGAGCTCGACCGAGTCTGCGCGCGCCCGCGACACGTCGATGAACGGCAACTCGATGTGCGAATCCATGCCGGTGTCGCCGTGCCCCGGGAAGTGCTTGGCGGTGGCGAGCAGCCCGTGTTCCTGCATGCCGCGGACCTGTGCCGCGGCGAGCCGGGCGACGAGTTGCGGGTCGGCTCCGAAACTGCGCGTGTTGATGATCGGATTCGCCGGATCGTTGTTCACGTCGACGACGGGCGCGAAGTTGAGGTGCACGCCGGCGGCGCGCGCCTCGATCGCGGTGACGCGGCCCAGTTCGTACGCCAGCCGCTCGTCGTCCGTGGCGCCGACGCCCATGGCCGGCGGGAAGCGTGTCCCGCCCCCGTTCTCCAGGCCCCACGGCATGACGGCCCCGCCGTTCATCAGCTGACCCGGGCCGTGCTCCATGTCGGCGGCAACCAGGAGCGGCACGTCTGCCAGGCGCTGGAGCATGTTGAACTTCACGGCCGCCTCGAGCGGCGGGCCCAGCGTCGCGATGAGACCGCCGACGCCGAGTTCGGCCACCCACCGGCGCACGCGCGCGTACTCGACGCTCCCGACCGGCAGGTACGCGCCGCTGACGCGCGGGAAGATCAGCTGGGCCACCTTGTGCGGCAGGTCCATGCCGTCCAACGTTGCCTCGACCCAGGCGCGATCGGCGGGTGCGAGCGGGTCCGCGTGGGGCGACGGCGTGGCCGGACCCGCCGTCGCCGCGCAGCCCGGCAGCAGCAGGACGAGCGCGAGGGCTGCGGTGTCGCGCCGCCGCGCAGTTGCGCGAACGCGCCCGCGTGCCACGGTCGAGTCCGGTTCCCGCTGACGATGAGAAGGCATGGCGATCGAGGTTGGTGACGCTTCGAAGGTGAGGCAACCTATCGGGACACGCGAAGGGCCGCAACGCGAGTGGACACGCCTGGCCCGGGTGTGCCGCCCGGTGCAACGAACGGCAGTCGCGCTCGCCGCCCTCGGTCTTGCCCTGCTCGGCTGTGCCGGCGCGGCGAACTCGCCCGGTGGCGATCCCGGCGTGCTCGCCGGCGTCGATGTCCTGCTGCGCGACGGTGCGGATCTGCTGCGCGACCGGCGCGTCGGCCTCATCACCAACCACACCGGTCTGACGCGCGACGGCCGCTCGACGATCGACGCGCTCGCCGCGCTTCCCGGCGTGCGCATGGTCGCGCTGTTCGCGCCCGAACACGGCATCCGCGGATCGGTCCCCGGCGGCGCACCCATCGCGGACGACCGCGATGCGGCGACGGGCCTGCCCATCCGCTCGCTCTACGGCGAGACCCGCAAGCCGACGCCCGCCATGCTGGCGGACGTGGACGTGCTCGTCTTCGACATGCAGGACATCGGAGCGCGTTACTACACGTACGTGTGGACCATGGCCCTCGCGCTGGAGGCGGCCGCCGAACGGGGTCTCCCGTTCGTCGTGCTCGACCGGCCCAACCCGATCGGCGGGACGCGCGTCGACGGCAACGTGACGGACCCGGCGTTCGCAT
>JBFJPA010000082.1:0-11911 GCA_041617355.1 Longimicrobiales bacterium | reverse complement strand
GGACGATATCGACCACGTCCAAACCGGCCCGGTTGACACTTTTGATGATATTTTGGGCGGACGTGACCGCACCGGTAATGATGTGCAGGTTGACCTCGAGCCGTGAGCCATACATGCCGAGGGGATCACGGACACCGTCCTGGTCATCCACCAGAAATTCCCGCGGGATGATATGGAGAATCCGCCGATCTTGGGGAAGCACGGCAGCCGTGCGTGCGCGTTGCTTCTGCTCGTACATCGCGGCGTCTGCGAGGGCGAGCAGCGCCTCGATCGGACACGGCGCCTCCGGCGTGTAGCGCGCGGTCCCGATGCTCAGCGACAGATCGAAACTGCCGTGTGCCCGGTTGCGTTCCAGCACACGCTGGCGTAGACCCTCGACCTGCTTTCCGGTCGAACCGTCCGACGCCTCGATCGCCAGAATCACGAATTCATCGCCGCCGATCCGGCCGATCAGATCGGTGTCCCGGAACGATGCCCGGAGCAGATCCGCCGTCTCGATCAGCGCCATGTCGCCATGACGGTGCCCCAGCGTGTCGTTGATGCCCTTCATGCCATCGACGTCGACGAAGAGCAGTGCGGCGTCGATGCCCGCGCGTCGGGCCAGACGCAGCTGCTGCCGGGCGAGCGCGAGAAAGCCTCGCCGATTGTAGAGACCGGTCAACTCATCGATGAGCGCGGTCTCGCGCAATGCGCTCCACAGCCGGTTCCGTTCGACGGCCGTGCGCAGAACGCGGCGCAATTCATCGATTCCGGTCGTGCCCGACACGATGTAATCCTGGGCGCCGAGATGGATCGCCGAGAGGCCCAGGCCCTCGCCGCCCGCGGGCGCCACGGCGACCACACTGGTCGACGGATGGCGGTGGATCAGCTCAGGCAACGAATCGAGCACATCCGACTCGCTCGAGAGCGCGACCAGCAGCACATCCACTGCGCGCCCGCCGAGCCGGCTCCAGGCCAGCTCCAGCCGCTCCACCTGCGTCCACTCGAAGCGAGGCGCATCCAGCCGGTTCCCGAGCTGGGAGAGGAGACGCTCTTCGCGTGGACTCTGACCGGCCAGCATGACGCGGATCGTATCGCGCATCCCGCGATTGGGCTGCCCCGTCAGGTCATAATCGATCGAATAGCCCAGGGTCGCAGCGGCCGCTGACGAATCGACCGCGTGCAACGTGCGTCCGGACGATATCGCGCTCATGCCGCTAACCCACTCAGTTGTGTCGCCGCGCGCGCCACTTCGCCGTCGCGGGCAAGCTGCACGAACGTCGAGCACAAGTCAGGGTCCAGAATCGTGCCCGACATGGTTTGCATCACGGCCAGCGCCTCCGAAGCGCTCATGGCCGGCCGATACGAACGCGTGCTGGTCAGCGCATCGAACACGTCGGCGACACACACGAGGCGGGCCACAACCGGTATGTCGTCTCCCCTCAGACCATCCGGGTAGCCGCTTCCATCCCAGTGCTCGTGATGACTCCGCACGACTGGCGTGATGTCCCACGGGAACTCGAGATCCGCTACCAGCTCGTGTCCGACGACCGTGTGGCTCTTGACGAGTTCCCACTCCGCGCTGCTCAGACTTCCATGCTTGGTGAGGACACTGTTCGGAATTACGGCCTTGCCCACGTCGTGCAGGAGCGCACCCGTGCGCAGTACGATGCGGTCCTCGGCCGAAACCCCCGTCGCGTCGCCGAGCAGTGTCGCAAACGCGCCAACGCGGCGTGCATGCCCACCGATCTCCGGGTCGCTCGCCTCCGTCACTTCATCGCCGTAGGCGCAGATCGTTTGCAGAAGGCGTGGCTGCATCTTGAGCATCAGCCCCTCCACCTGCAGCACGTGGCGAGATGCCCGCAACTCGAGGAAGAGGCGGTGAGCCCGGTTCAGCACAACCAGCGCTTCCCGGGTCTGTCCTGTTTCCGTGTGCAGCAGCGCCCACTCCGTCAGCGTCTCCGCCTGGAGCAGACGATCCCCCGTCGTAGACGCAAGCGATAGTGCCTGCGAGAAGTTCACTTCCGCCAGGTGCGCCCGTCCGACCTCGCGATAGAGCGCGCCGTACAGCCGGTATACTCCTCCCAACCCGGCCTTCGAACCCGTCCGGCTGAAGCCCGCCAACGCGCGGTCGCACGCTTCCCGCGCATCCTCGAACCGCTGGCGGCGCAAATACAGCTCCGCACGGTTCATCTCGACGTATGACGTGACCAGGCTGTTGCCCACGCGGGCGGCCGCTTCCGCGGCTGCTTCGAAGCTCGACTCGGCCGGCTCGACCTCCGACAGGCTGACGTGGACCTTGCCGATGTTCGTCAGCGCACCGGCCGCGGAAAGATCGTCCTGCAGTACGCGATACCGGCGCAACGCGCTGCGGTAGCTGGCCAGCGCGAACGTGGCATCACCGCGGATCGAGGCGAGTGTGCCCAAATTCTGATCGACCATCGCCATCAGGCGAAGGTCCTCCGCCCGCTCGGCAAGGTCCCGGGCGCGCATGTACAGGCGTTCCGCCTCCTCGCCATGGCCCCGGTACTGCGCCGTGATCGCCAGACAGTTCCACACGGCCGCGCGGTCCGCCGTGAGCTCGTTCAAATCGGCGATCGCCAGGCTGGCGGCGTACACCTCTTCGGCCAGCTCCAGATCGCCGCGCTCCCGGTGCACGGTGCCGATCCAGCGCAGCACCCGTGCCGCCTCGCGCGCCGTCCCTTCGCGCGGCAGGACGCGCAGGGCCGCTTCGTAGTGGTCGAGCGCACGCTGCCAGGATCCGGCACGTTCGGCCTCCTGCGCGGCGCTGATCGATTCGGGGTACATGCGGCTCCTACCGATCCGTTAGAGGGCTACCGCTCAGTTCGAGGCCATCACATAACCCGAGAAATGATCGAGCTTGGCCGTGACCCACTTCAGCTTCGCATCTGCAGTCGTCGGCATCTCGCGCATACGTCCTGTCAGCGTCCCGTCCACTTCCCACAACACGCGCAGGCGGTTGGGATCCAGCACGCCTACGGCGTATCCGTAGTTCAGCTTGAGATTGACGGGGAACGCGAAGCCCTGGGCACCGACATCGACGACCTGGCCATTGATCACGCGGGTAGCCGTAAGGTCCACCTCGATGTAGCCGTTGCGAACGATTCGGATCGTGAACGTCGTGGGGTCCGTGACGGCTTTGTTGGGAACGCTCAGAAAGGCGAAATCGCTGATCCAGATCTCACCGCCCTTCCGATCGATCACGGCGCTGACGACGCTCTCGGCCGGGTAGCTGTTTGCGGGGTGCAGCGTATACGTGCCCCCGCTCGATGCGTCCGACACCACCAGCGGGGCCATCTGCACGGAAGCGTCCACCGCAGTCGGGCTCTTGCCGTGATCGCACGCCCCGGCCGCGAATGCCAGGAGGAGCGCCGCGAATACGCGGATCTTGTTCGTGTGCTCGTTCATTGCTTCGTCCCTCGTCAGACGATGAATGGGATTCCGTCGAACATCCGCAGCGCTCAGCCGGACACGCAGGATTTGCCTGCCTCGGCATGTCGCTCAAGCAATGCACGTGCCACGTCGAAATGTTCGTATATCTATCGATATTACAGATACTTAGGCGGTTCTGAACAATTTGCGCAACACGTCACACTTCTTATCACCTGGCAAACCTTGTTACGGACCGTCTCACATCTTGACGGTCCTCGAGGTCCGCAACTGGACGTTCGCCCGGTCGGCCTTCAGCGTCGTGCACCGGCGTGAATCAACGTCACCAGAACCGCGCCTGCCGGATGTCCGGGGCCGAGCTTGAAGTGGGCATCCAGAGGCGTGAGGTAGCGGATCTCGGCGACCAGCTCTTTCGGAACGCTCGCGAGCGCGTACACGTCATCCGTGCGGATCTCATCGATGTAGAGGATCGGGCGGTCCGTGCCCGCTGGTCCACGCGCGAGCAGGAACTGTGGCCGTTGCATCCGGATCAGGTCGAGCGCATTGGTGGCGTGCGGATGCTGGAGATCACTGCCGGCAAGGACGCGGCGGGGAACCGGCGCTTCCCCCGGCCCGCGAGATCCCGTGGGTGCACACGCCGCGATGGGGATGAGCAGGCCGAGCAAAAGGAAACGGTGACTCACGGGGCCCTCCCTCGTTCCAGACTCGATGGACCAGCCCGGATGGCCGGTGCCTTCGTTTCGACTCTAGAGACGGGGCGTCACGCGAAATGGAGCGAACCCGTCATTCGGGCCTCGGCAGCGTCACGGACCGCGTCACGAACCCACATCGCACAGCCGGGGTAGCGTTCCGAAACGGGTTCAGCGCTTGGATGGGCCACCGCCGGTGACGGAAAGGACGGCGCATGGCGGATCGTGTGATCCGGCTCGAGATGCTGGGTGGGCTCAGCGTCCGCGTGGGCGGTCGCGTGCTCGAAGAGTTCCAGTCGTCGCGAACCCGGGCCGCCCTGTTCGTCTATCTGGCCGTGGAAGGCGAGGCCTCGCGGGACACGGTGAAGAGCATCTTCTGGCCCGAGAGTAGTTCCTCCAACGCTCGCCACGCCCTCCGCCAGGGCCTCTACCAGTTGCGTCAGATGTTGGGCAAGGACTGGCTCGAGGCCTCACGCACGCAGTTGCGCGTGAATTCGAACGTGACGACCGACGTGCGTGCCTTCGAAGGTGCGGTTTCCCGTGGTGATCACGACGCGGCGGCTCGGCTGTATGCGGGTCCCTTCCTCTTCGGCTTGCACCTTGCCGACGTCCAGTCGTGGGACGGGTGGGTCGAGGCCAGACGTTTGCAGCTGGCTCGCACGTTTCGGCAGTCCTGTCGCGCGTGGGTGGATGCGTGCCTCGCCGACGAGGACCTCGAAGCCGCCCTGAATGCGGCGCGCGCCTGGGTCACGCCGGATCCGTTGGATGACGAGGCGCAGCATCGCCTGCTCGATCTGCTCGTACGTGCAGGTGATCGCACGGGCGCGATGCGTCAGTTCGAAACGTATCAGCGCCTGCTCGCGGCCGACGGGCTGACACCGCTCGAAGAGACACGCGCGTTATACGAATCGATGCTCGCGTCGTCGGAACCGGTCGAGCCCGGCTCCACGATGGCCTCGCCGCCGGCTCCGCGGACAGAACCCGCCCACCTCGTTACGCCCCCTGTAGCCGCGCCCGCCTCGCGACCCGCCCGGCGCCGTGCGACGAGACGAAACGTTTTCGTCGCCGCGGCCGCCATCGTGTTCATTGCGGTCGGACTCATTGGAGGCTGGAATCGACTCGCGAGCTCACGCGGTGGCCCAGCGGATGTGACCGAGAGGGCCTGGACGATCGTGGCGGACGTGGACGGCAACGCTGCCGAAGACATCCGTCACGTCGCGCGCGGCCTCGCGTCCGCGGCCATCGACGAGTCCGTGGTCCTGAAGGTGCTGCCCGCGGATCAGATCCGGCGAGGCCTCCTCCTTGCCGGCAAGCCGGCGGCTTCGACGTGGCTTACAGTGCAGACCGCACGTGAGGTGGCGTTTCGTGGATCTGTCCGGACGGTCGTCGCGCCGACGATCGATCAGGTCGGCCGGACGTACGCCGTGACGGTCCGTGTCGTGGACGCGGAGAGCGGCGCTGTGATCGCGGTGGCCCGGGGCACGGCCGAAGGTGAGGACGAGCTGGTCGGCACACTCGACGAGGTCATCAAGCAGATTCGCGTGCATCTCGGGGAACGGCTGCAAGAGATCCGGACGACGCGGCCGTTGCGACAGGTGACGACTCCCTCGTACGCAGCGTACCGTCTCTACGACCGGGGTGTGACGCGCTTTTCGGACGGCGACTTCGTCGGCGCCATCGCGGCGCACCGGGATGCCCTGGGCCACGATCCGGATTTCGTGGCAGCGATGTTCCAGATCGCCGCGGCCTACTCAAATCTCGGCATCACCGATTCGGCACGTGTCTATTTGCAGCACATAGCGGCCCGCCCGGAGCGGCTGAACGAGATCGGGCGCCTGACCGTCGATGCCTACATCGCGGGGGCCGATCCCGCGACCTTGCTGAGCCTCGACGAGCGCATCTACCGCGAGACGCGCTCCAACCATGGGCCCTACGCATATCGGCTGGTCGGCGTCGGTCGTTACGAGGAGGCGGTCGCGGTCGCGCAGCAGGGGGATGCCGAGTCCCCGTTCGGACTGAGTCAGATTCAGCTATCCAATCTCGCTTACTGGTTGCTGCCGCTCGGACGGTTCGATGAAGCACGGATGTACGCCGACCGGCTGGAAGGGTCGCTCGCCCTTTGGATGCAGGCACAGATCGCGCACGCCGAGACGCGCTGGCCGCTGGCCGACACGCTGGTGACTACTCTGCTGCAACGGCCCGATGACCCGCAGCGCTTCGCGCGCATCGCTCCCGTGCTCCTGGCTTCGACGCGGGCGGCGCGCGGACGGGTTCGTGAGGCGAACGAGATCCTCGACCGGCGCATGCGACTGGCGGCGCAGCAGGAGGACGCCCAGGCCTACGAGAACTTCCGCACCGCCCGTCTCATCCTCGCCGTGTCGAGCGGTGCAGTGCTCACACCGGGCGTCGCCGGTGCCGACGACGTGCCGTCGGCAGCTCCGCCATTGCCGCCGTCCCTGTCGAGCCCGAGCCTCGCACGATTGACGGCGCTCTGGGCCACGTGGACCGGCGACACCGTGTCGGCCGTGCGCTACCTGGCCGCGAACAACCAGCCGGACGCACTAGCGGACGCGATCGATGTCGATGGGGCCTATCGGCTGTTGCTACAGGCTCGCGTCGCGGCCGCGGCCGGACACTGGGACCGGGTCATCCAGCTCCTGGCACCAGTTGGTGAACCAGCGACCGCACGGCGCATGGGTCCGCCGCTCAATCAGCTCGCACGCTGGACGATCGCGGAGGCCTGCGAACAGAAGAACGACCTCACGTGCGCCGCGACGTGGTACCATCGCATCGCGTCCTACGAGGGGTTCAGCGACAACGACCAGAAGTTCCGCGGGCTCGTCCACTCCTTCGCGCACCGACGACTGGCGTCGATCTACGGCCGGCTCTCCGACTCGAACAAGGCCGCGACGCACTGGCGCTTCTTCCTCGACAGTTTCACCGAGCCCGAACCCGAGCTGCAGTGGATGGTCGACGAGGCTCGCACCGAGCTGGCTCGTTCGGGCTCTGCGTCGAGGCCAGCGCGCTTGCCTCAATAGGGAACCGGAATCCCGCTCACCAGCCGCATCGTATCCCGCGCGATCAGCACTTCCTCGTTGGTCGGAATGATCCACACCTCGATACGACTGTCTTCGGTGCTGATACGGCCGTCGGTTCCGCCCGGCAGCGTTTGATTGACGGTCGTGTCGATCGCGATGCCTGCCCAATCCATTTCATCGAGAATCAGGCTGCGGACGGCCGATGCGTTCTCGCCGATGCCGCCCGTGAACAGGATTGCGTCGGCGCCGCCCAGGGCGGCGAGGTAGGCGCCGATGTACTTGCGAGCCCGGTACGCGAACATCTCGATCGCGAGCCAGGCCCGACGATCATCGTTCTCCGCCGCTTCCGCGAGCAGCTCCCGCATGTCGCTGGTAATGCCGCTGATGCCGAGCAGACCCGACTGCTTGTTGAGCAGCGTCTGAATCGCCGCGTCGCTCAGACCTTCCTTGTGCGCGACGAAATCGAGGATCGCCGGGTCCAGGTCACCGGACCGCGTGCCCATGATCAGGCCTTCCAGCGGCGTGAAGCCCATCGATGTGTCGACGGAGTGACCCGCCTTGATCGCGCACACGCTGGCGCCGTTGCCCAGGTGCAGCGAGATCACGTTCGTCCCCTCCTTGCTTCGCCCCGTCAGCCTGCGGTAGCGGTGCGCCACGTAGCGGTGGCTCGTGCCGTGAAAGCCGTAGCGCCGGATCTTGTGGCGGCGATACAGGCCGTACGGCAGCGCATAGAGAAACGCGTGCTCCGGCAACGTCTGATGGAACGCAGTGTCGAACACGGCCGCCTGTGGAACCTCGCCGAGCAGCTGACTCACGGCTTCGATGCCGCGCACGTTCGCCGGATTGTGCAGCGGCGCCAGCTCGATCATGTCCTCGATGCCGGCAATGACATCGGCGTCAATGAGGACCGACGTCACGAAGCGTTCGCCGCCGTGCACGACGCGGTGTCCGACCGCTTCGATGTCGCGCACGCTCTGCACACCGGTTTCTGCCGTCGCGACGAGCCAGCGGATGACCCAATCGATGGCTGCGCGAAGGTCCTTCAGCTGCGCCGTCGTCTTCCGGCTCGGTCCCGAATCGCCCGCGCGCGTCGTAATCACCGCCTCGCCGCCGATACGCTCGATGGCGCCATCGGCGCGACGCTCGTCGGCATCCGTTGTGACCAGTTCGGCGTCCGTGCGGATCAATTGGAACTTCAACGTCGAGCTGCCCGCGTTCAGCACCAGCACATTCATCGTGTCGTCACCTAGAAGCTGAACATGCGGGTGAACTTGACGATGATGCTGCGGCCCGTGGCCGGAGCGTCCAGGCCCGTGATGCGCTGTTCGTTGTAGACAATGAAAAGGTCGCTCAACGGACGGTGGATCAGGTTGAAGCGGATGTTCGTGTTGAACTGGTTGCGATCCGGGTCGTACTGCGCGAAGGCGTCCACGAACATGGTCGTCGTGAACGAATAGTTGGTGCGCGCCGTCCAGATGGTGCGCACGAAATCGCCAACCGGAGCATCCAGCCGCGCGTCGGTGCGTTGCGCGCCCACGCTCGCCAGGAAACGGTAAGAAGGCTTGACATTGAGTGTGCCATTCACGGTACGCTGCGTACCGCTCCACAGCCCGCCCGTCGTGCCGGCGAACGTCAGCGAGACTTTCCGGCTCGGATCCGTGTGGCCACGCAGCGTCCACTCGTTCCAGCTGTAGCGACCGGCCGGCAACGCGGCCGCGTCCGGATGAAGGCGCAGACTGCCTTCGATGTCCTCGAACCGTGGATTGGCCGACAGCTCGACGAACCCGCCGTTGTCGAAGAAGAACGTGTAGCCGCTGTGGAAGCGCTTGCCGACCAGGCGACCGGACAGGTCCGTGTAGTAGTCCCACACGATGTGCGGGTGCATCTCGCGCACGCCGATGCGGCGCAGCGACTCCGGGCGCGGCCGGATGCCGATGTCCGTGAACCACTTGTGGATGGCCGTCCGGCGATAATAGCCCAGCTCGTCGTTGAAGCCCTCGCCGATGGCCATGAAGCCGGCCTTGCCATGGAAGAAATTGCCTTCCCGGTTCAGCGACGTGCGCACCGCGTATTCGCCGCCGTCGATGCCCGGCGTCACGGTGCGGATGACGTAGGAGTTCCAGTCCGTGCGGCCCGGCAGACGCAGGTTCGCGTCGAGCCCGAAGACCCGGTTGAAGTCGCCGCCGTCGTCCGTCGATTGCCGCGACATGGCGATGACGCCGATGTCCGAATTGGCGAAGATGTTCCCGCGCACGCGCAGCACGCTGTAGTTGTTGGCGGGCTCACCGTGCCCTTCGCGCGTCTGCGCCGTCAACGCACCGATCACCAGGCCGGCCGCCCGGCCCGTCAGCCGCGCACCGCCCAGAATCGGGATCTCGCGCCCCGTCGGCGTGAGGCCAATGCGACGGCTGAAGAAGAGCAGCAGATCCTCGTCCGGTGTCGGCGCCCGGAACACGCGGTTGTTGCGGGCCGCATCGCCGACGTAGAAGACGCCCGAGTTCTCCAGGAAGAACTCGCGCTTTTCCGGAAAGAACTGACTGAACTGCGTGAGGTTGACCTGCTGTTCGTCGACCTCGACCTGTGCGAAATCCGGGTTCACCGCCAGGTCGAGTGTCAGCTCCGGTCCCACGCCGTACTTCGCGTCCAGGCCGACGTCGCCGGTCTCCGTGAACGTGCTGCCGCCCGTCTCGCGCAACGTACGCCCCGCGATGTACGGCTTCACGCGCAGGTCCCGACCGCCCGCGGCTTGCGGCAGACCGACCAGGTCGCCGGCCAGCGACACGCGCGTGAGCGAATAGGCGCGCGGCACGGGTGCCCAGTACGACACCTCGTTCCTGCGGCGAATGCGGCGGCTGAAGTTGATGCCCCAGACCATGCCGTCCGAGGCCCCGGCAGCCGACCCGTTGCCCGCCACGTCCCGCCGCTGCGTTCGCGAATCATCGAAACGGAGCGACCGGAACGGGATCGCGAACTCGGCCGTCCAGCCATCGGGCATGCGTTTCGTCGCGACCGTCCACACGGCATCCCAGCTCGTGTTGACCTCGCGCCCTTCGTTCGCGGACTGCTGGTCGCCTTTCGCACCCTCCGCATTCGTCAGGAACACATACCCGTTCCGCCGGTCGAGGAACGTGTCCAGAATCACCTCGAACGTGTCCTGATCATCCGTTCGGAAGTCCTTGCGGATGTCGTTGACGACGATGCCGGCCGGATCGCTGTCGTACAGGTACGCGCCGACGTAGAGGTGCTCGTCGTCGTAGGCGATGCGCACTTCGGTCTTCTCGCTCGCCGGCTGACCCTCCCGTGGCTCGCTCTGCGTGAACCCCGTCACGGCCCGCGCCTCGCGCCAGACCGCATCGTCGAGAATGCCATCGACCCGGATCGGCCGCGTCGACCGCACCGACTCGATGACCGGCCGCCTCGCCGGCGGTTGAGCGCTGGCCGGCGCGACCAGCAGCAGGACCGCAGCGGCCGACAGGGTACCGCCAGCACAGGAACGCAGTCGTCTCATGGACTCCGGGTCGTTTCGCGTTGACGCGTTGGTTCGGGCCCGCGATTGCGTGCAAAATGGTGTGCGGCGCCAACCCTAGCCAGATCTCACGAGCCCACCGTCGACCTCCTTGCCACGGTCCGAGGCGGGCCCGATACTCGCTTCATCACTTCGACATGATCTTCCATTCCAGATGGAGCGTGACGATGCAACGCCTGTCGACCCGACTGGTCGTCCTGTCGCTGTCGTTCGCTGCACTCCTCGCCGGCTGCGCCGCCACCGATCCCGATACGGTCCCGCCCATGACCCGCACCTACTACATCGCCGCGGAAGAGACGGAATGGGATTATGCGCCGGGCGGCACGAACGCGATGCTCGGAGAGCCGGCCGTCGGGCTGACCGAGATGATCCTGACGGCCGCGGATGACCGCATTGGCCGGGTCTACAAGAAGGCGCTCTACCGCGAATACACGGACAGCACGTTCAGCACGCGCAAGGAGCGGCCGGCGGAGTGGGAGCATCTCGGCTACCTGGGCCCGGTCATCCGCGGCGTGGTCGGCGACACGTTACGCATCGTGTTCCACAACAAGGCGTCGCGGCCGTACAGCGTGCACCCGCACGGTGTCTTTTACGACAAGGCCTCCGAGGGCGCGCTATACGACGACGGCACGTCCGATTCGAACAAGGCGGACGACGGCGTTCTGCCGGGTGCGACGCACGTCTACACGTGGACCGTGCCGGAGCGTGCGGGCCCGGCGCCGATGGAAGGCAGCTCGATCCTGTGGATGTACCACTCCCACGTCGATGAGCCGAAGGATGTCAACGCGGGGCTCATGGGCGCGATGATCATCACGCGCCGCAACATGGCGCGGGCGGATGGCATGCCGACGGATGTCGACCGCGAATTCATTGTTTCGTTCGCGGAGATCGATGAGAACGTGAGCTGGTACTTCGACGAGAACATCCAGACTTACGTAGGCAAGCCGGCGGCTTATCCGCGCGACGTGACCTTCGCGGACCTGCCCTACCTGCTGAACCTGCGCGAGACCATGAACGGCTTCTCCTTCGGGCACCTGCCGGGCCTGCGCGCGAAGCTCGGCGAGCGCGTACGCTGGTACGTGTTCGGCACGTCGAACTTCGAGGTGCACGCGCCGCACTGGCACGGCCAGACCGCGATCGCGAACCACATGCGCACCGATGTGCTCAGTCTCCTGACCATGCAGATGGTGACCGCCGACATGGTGATGGACAATCCGGGCACGTGGCTGTTCCACTGCCACGTCGGGCCGCACCTCGACTTCGGGATG
>JBFJPA010000081.1:0-11929 GCA_041617355.1 Longimicrobiales bacterium | reverse complement strand
TCGATCTGTCCGAAGCGATCCGCACAGAGGACGGAGTGGAGGCCTTTCACCGCGTGCTCGGACGTGGCTCAACGCGTCACGTCATCGTCACGCCACTCGATCCGCTGGCCGTCCCCGCTTCAGACGCGCCGCGCATGGGTTCGCGCGCTGAAGCGTCGAACGGTCACCAGCGACACACGCCGGACCTGGTTCCGCTCGAGGCCGCACTGATGCAGCATCCGGCCATTCGCGAGGCCGCGGCGCTGGCCCATCACGATCGCGCGGGCGAGCGCATCATCGCCTTCGTCGCACCCGACCCGGCCTGCGGCGCGACCGCGACCGAGCTTCGTCGCCACGTACGCGGCCTGGTCGCGCCGGAGCTGGTACCAGCGTCGTTTGTCGAGGTATCGGCGCTGCCGCGTCTGGCCGACGGTCAGGTGGACCGAGCCGCGCTGCCGAACCCGTTCGCACGCGCGGACGAACATGCGGCGCCAGAGACAGCGACGGAGATCCTGCTCGCGCGCGTCTGGTCCGAGCTCCTCGGCCTCGACCGCATCGGCGTGCACGACAACTTCCTCGACATCGGCGGACATTCGCTGCTGGGAGTGCGGGCTCTGTTGCGGATCGAGCGGGAAACCGGTGTGCGACTGCACCCGAATACACTCACGCTGCAGACACTCCGCCAGATCGCCGCGGAGATCGATCGCGCGGCGGCGGGGTCGCTCGCGGCCGCCAGTTGAAGCGCGAGGTGTCGCCGCTACTGGAGGGAGCCTTCTTCCTGCAGCAGGTCGCCGACGGTCGTGTCCCGGAAGAACGAGCGGACCATGTCCGACACCTTCGACCAGCGGTTGTGCGCCGGACAGGGGTTCCGGTCGTTGCACATCGCACGGCCCAGCACACAACTCTTCGACTTGGGCTCGAGCGGGTCGAATGCGTCAATGATGCGAGCGAGCGGGAACAGCTCGGCGCGCGGCGCGAGTTGAAAGCCGCCCGCCGGCCCGCGCGTGGAGACCAGAATCGAGCGCTTCGCCAGGACGTGCAGCGTCTTGGACAGCGAGTTGCGCGGAAGCCCGAGCGCTTCCGCCACTTCGTCCACCCGCACGGGACGGTCCGGCGTCGCGTTTTGCGCAATGTAGAGGGTAGCCCTCAGGGCGTACTCCGCCGTGTCCGACAGCATCCCCCGCCGCCTTCCTCTGTGTGTGCGTGGTCGTTCCTGGCTGCCCGAACGATGTCGCATATCGGCGCGCCTCGAAAGTAGGGCCCCTCCCGACGGTCACTCACCCGACGTCGGTCGGCCGCCGCCCCGTCCCTGACGGACGACCAGTGCACGTCGCTCCGCGTCGTAGGTGACGAGCCCGATCTCGCCCGCGTCCAGCGTAACCTCCGTGTCGAGCTCCAGCCGCGCGGGCGGCGCACCCGCGCTGGCATCCGTCGCGGCGTCGCCGATCCGCGTGAACCGCACACTCAGCCGGTGCAGGCCGGGCGGCAGGGCGATGTCCCGGAACACGTAGATCGGCCGATCCTGGCGCGCGCCTTCGCCGTGAATCTCCTCGTCGGCGACGATGCGCCCGTCGAGCCGGACCTCCAAGCGGTAGGGTGCGAGTCCGCCGCTGCATTCCTCGGTTCGCCGCATGTGCGTGGGCAGCCGCGCGATCTCGTCGGGCGAAAGCTCGCGACACCGCTCCACCTGGACGCTCCGCATTCGCCATGACATGCGCAGTCGCGCCGCGTCGCCAGCCTTCGCCGAGTAAGGAACCCGGGAGAGCGCACCGGTCGCGACGGTCACGATACCGACGACGATCAGACCGAGTACCCGTCCGCGCGCCGCTTTCATGGCGCCGACTCCACTCGTGTCGATTCAGCCTCGTCGCGGTCGCACAGGGCGATGAGATCGACCGCGTCGTCCACGACGTCGCGGGCGGAAGTCGCAATCTCCCGGACGAACCCCTCGACCTGCGCGCGCAGCAGCGCACCTTCGCCAACCCCCGCGTGAAGGAGTCGAACGCCGCGGCGATCCACACGCTCTTTCAGCTCCGCCTCGCGGCCGTGGTGCACGCGTTGCTCGAGCCAGGTCCCGCCTTCTCGATTCTGACAGTCCCGGACCGGGCACGCAGCGACGACGACACCCGCCGCTGAACGCGTGTGAAACTCGATGGTGGAGGTATGCACATTGCCGGCGCACGACACCTCGATGACCCGGACGCCCGGCATGCCCGCGAGCGCCTGCGGCGCACCCCACCGGCAGGCGATCACGACCACTTCGTTCGGAGCGGCCGGACGCGCCGCCATGGCGGCCTTCGCCGCCCCGAGCTGGTCCCGCCCCGAACGACCGGGCGGTCCCAGCGCCATCGGTGCGCACGAACCGATGCAGATGCCACAACCCACACACAGCGCGGGGTTCACCCGCGCCACGATGCCCTCTCGACCGTCCGTTCGCGGGATCATCGAGATCGCCGTGTACGGACAGTCCAGCATGCACTGCTCGCAGCCCGTGCACACGCGCTCGTTGACGACGGACTTCGGCGGCGTTCCCTGCGCCGGCAAGGGCCGCGACCACCATGGTGCCGTTGCCACCACGAACGTCGCCAAGAGGCCGAGCAGCCAGACCACGCCCGCGGGCGCACCCTCGACGAGCGGAATCCAGAACGAGTAGAACAGGTCCAACGGCACATCCCGCGGCACCCGGAACAGGTCGGCCTCTGGAGCCATGCCGATCGGCCATGCCACCGACAGAACCATGAGCAGGCCGAGCAACGTCCAGAGCACGGGACGCGGCGGAGCCAGCACCGGACGCGACACACGCGACACGTGCAGCCAGAGGAGTAGGATCAGCCCGACCGGAATCGCCACGTGCGCGAACAGGTTCAGAAAGAAAAACGCGCCCGGGATCGGCTGCTCCCCCACGAACGCGCGACTGATCGGCTCGGAAAAGATCGGCAGCACGTCCAGCAGACGCGCCCCCTCCACGGCCAGCACCTGTGCCTGCGTGTCCCACACCATCACGTAGCCGGTCCAGCCGCACACGAGCGTCGTACCCAGCAGCAGCACCCCCGTCAGCCAGGCCAGCGCCCGCGGTCCCCAGCTCCGTCGCTGCACCAGCATCCGAAACGCGTGCACGGCCACCGCCAGCACGGCCGCATCCGAGCCGAACCGGTGCAGACCCCGGATCCAGCGACCCGTCCACGCCTGCTCCGTAATCCGGTCGACCGACGCCCACGGCCCGCCAACCCGATAAAACAAAAGCAGATAGAGGCCCGTGACGAGAAGCACGACGAACAGCGCGACCACGATCGCCCCGCTCTGGTACAGCGGGTTCTGGTCCGGCCCGAACCAGCGGTTCACCGCCGCATCGATCCGCCCCAAACCCCGTCGCCCGACTTCGAGCAGCGCGTGGACGCGCAGGTGCATCAGCCCTCCGGAGGATGAGACTCTTGCGCCCGGACGTTCATGTATTCATCATGGACTATACACGAATCGCCCACCGCGGCAACCCCGTTCATCCGATGGAGGAGAGACCATGCCGGAACGGACGTCGTCGAGCGAGCGCCCGCCCGAAATCCCCCTCGGCCAGCGTCTGTACGACCGGATCTTCCTGCTGCTCATCGCGGGGCTGGTGGTCATGGCCGTGGTCTACACGGGCTGGGGTCTTCTGGAAGTACTGACACTGCCGACCGCCACGCTTCCCTGACCGAGGAGGGCTCATGAACACGGGTCTCGAATCGCCAAAGGGCGTGTGGTGGAAGCCGGCACACAAGTCGGAGAAGGTGTGGTTCACGATCGCCTTCGCATGGTGCATGGTGCTGTTCGCGATGATGCCGCTCTGGCATCTGAGGGGCGGACAGAACCCGGCCGGCACCCGCAGCCGGGTGGACCCGGCGGCGTTCCAGGCGCGCGTGGACGAGTTCATTGCCGAGTATCAGGTCGGCGAAGAGAACGGATTCCCGATCGTCGAGCCGCCGGCCGGCAGCGACGTTTACCTGCTCGGGCGCATGTGGGCGTGGACGCCGATTCTGCGGCTCCAGAAGGATGCGGAGTACACGCTGCACCTCTCCTCGGTGGATGTGAATCACGGCTTCGCGCTGCATCCGATCAACGTCAACTTCCAGGTCGTTCCCGGCTACGACTACGGACTGCGGATCACGCCGACGGAGGCGGGCGATTTTCGTCTCATGTGCAATGAGTTCTGCGGGATCGGACACCACATCATGCTGGGCAAGATCATCGTCGTGGATGGTGGCCAGGTCGCGGCGGCGGGCGACGGGGAGGAGGAGCGATGAGCGCGGTCTTCCGGGTATGCCCGGTCACGGGCCGGCGAATGGACCGGCAGGCGGAGCGGCTGATCAAGTCACACGCAGTCGCCGCGACCGTGTCGCTCCTGATCGGCGGCATTACGGCCGTCCTGATCCTGCTGACGCGTTGGCAGGTGGTGCACCTGCTGGATGCGGTCTGGTTCTATCGGATCCTGACGGTGCACGGGATGACGATGCTGATCTTCTTCATCCTGTTCTTCGAGATGGCGGTGCTCTACTACACGTCGGGCCCGTTGTTGAACAGTCGGATCGCGGCGCCGTGGCTGGGCTGGGTGGCGTACCTCCTGATGGTGGGCGGTGCGGTGCTGGTGGAAGTCATGATGTGGACGGGGAAAGCGGACGTGTTGTTCACTTCGTACGTGCCGTTGCGTGCGGATCCGCTTTTCTACCTCGGTGTGATCCTCTTCGCCGTCGGCGCGCTGCTGGTGGTGGCGCAGTTCTTCGCAACGCTCGTGGTCGCGAAGCGGGAGGGGACGTATGAGGGCTCGGTGCCGCTCATCACGTTCGGGGCCGCGACGGCGGCGATCATCGCCGTGATCACGCTGGGTCACGGTGCCGCGATCTACATTCCGACGTTCCTGTGGTCCCTCGGTATCATGAACGTGGACCCGCAGGTGTACCGCCTGGTGTGGTGGGGGCTGGGCCATTCCTCACAGCAAATCAACGTGGCGGCGATGGTGGCGGTGTGGTACCTGCTGGGCGCGCTGACGGTGGGCGCCGTGGTGATCAACGAGAAGATCAGCCGCACGGCGTTCGTGCTCTACATCCTGTTCATCTCGATGGCCTCGGCGCACCACCTGCTCGTGGATCCTGGCTTCGGACCGTCGTGGAAGGTGGTGAACACGAGCTACTTCATGTACATGGCGGTGCTGGCCAGCATGCTGCACGGCTTCACGGTGCCGGCAGGTGTCGAGATCGGGCAGCGGGTCCGCGGCTTCGCGACGGGCTTGTTCGGCTGGCTTCGCCGCGCGCCCTGGGGCGATCCCGGCTTCAGCTCGCTGGTCCTCTCCGTGGTCGTCTTCGGCTTTGTCGGCGGCATCACGGGCGTGACGTTCGGTACGGAACAGATCAATATCATCGCGCACAACACGCTGCGTATCCCGGGCCATTTCCACGCCACCGTAGTGGCCGGCACGGCGACGGCATTCATGGGACTGACGTATTACGTCATCCCGCTCGTCTTCCGTAAGAAGATCGCGTTCTGGCCGCTCGCGAAGATACAGCCCTACCTGTTTGCGGGCGGCATGTTGATCTTCTCGGTCATGATGACCTTCGCGGGCACGTTCGCGGTACCGCGGCGACACTACGACATCACGTTCTCCGGTGCGCCCTTCGATCTGCAATTCAACCCTGCCGTGGACGTCGTCATGGGGATCATGGCACTGGGCGGCCTGATCGCGGCGGTCGGCGGTGGCATTTACATCCTGGTCACGGTCTGGTCGGTTTTCTTCGGCCAGCGAATCGAGGAAGGAGAGCTGGGCAATGGCAATGCACGGACTGCCACAGGGCCTGCTGAAGCCGCCGGCGCCCCTGCCTGAGGACGCCGAGGCGAAGCTGCCCGAGCACGGCCGGTTGGGCCAGGCGCCCGGCACGATGATCCTGGTGGCGATCTTCCTGGCCGCGTTCGCGCTGTATTACTTCACCAACTGGAAGCTGCTGTCGTTCGTGTGGAAGATCGGTTGACGGTTCGCGGCGAGGGGCGATTCGTGCTCCTCGCCGCGCTCGGCATCTTCGCGATCACCGCGGCGTGGTGGTGGTTCGCGTTGTGGCCGGCCCTCGGCGACGGGCCGCAGTGGGTCGTGCGCACGCGGTACGTCTGCTTCGGCGTCGTGGCCGACGGTTTGCCCGATGCGGCCGGCTGGCTCGGCCTCATCGCGCCGCCGATCGGGATGCTCTCCATTCTCCTTGTCGGCTGGCGCGGCGGCGTCGAAGATCTGATCCGACAGTGGCGAGGATCGTCGCGGCTGCGGGCACTCGGCAAGGGGATCGGTGTCGGCCTGTTCCTCGGCCTCTGCGCGGTCGCGTGGAGAGTCGCCGTTGGTGCACCACCATTGCCGCCGGAGCGCAACTGGATCAGCTCGGCGGAACTGGAGCGAGCCGACCGCCCGGCCCCGCCGTTCTCGCTCGTTGCACAGGACGGACTCTACCGGGGACTCGACGCGCTGGCCGGATCGCCGGCCATCGTGACGTTCGCCTATGGCCACTGTACGACGGTCTGCCCGCTCGTGGTCGGGGACGCGATGGAAGCGCGGCGCACGCTGCGCGGAACCGGCATCGACGTTCCATTGGTCGTCATTACGCTGGACCCGTGGCGCGACACTCCGGCGCGACTCGCTCACATCGCGCGCGCCTGGGGACTCGATCAAGGCGCCTGGGTCCTGTCAGGCTCCGTAGCTGATGTCGAGCGCACGCTGGACGCGTGGGATGTGCCGCGCGCTCGGGATACCCGAACCGGCGAAGTCTCGCACCCCTCCCTCGTGCACATCCTCGATGCCGAGGGTCGGGTCGCCTTCACCATCAATGGCGGCGCCGATGCGATCGCGGCGCTCGTGCGCCGCCTGAACACCGGCGAGAACCTCTGACCGGGAGGCCGCATGGCCACCATCGCCGCGCCCGTCCCTTCACCGCTCTGGCGCATCGCCCAGATCTGCGGGCTGCTGCTCACCGTCGTGCTCCTGACCGGACTGCTGCTGCAACCGGATCCGACGCTGCGCCTGCTCTGGTACACCGTGATTCCGATCCTGCCGGCCGTGTTCCTCGCGAACCCCGGTCTGTGGCGAAACGTCTGCCCGCTGGCGACGCTGAACACGCTGCCGGGCCGAATTTCGCGCGGTCACAAGCTTCCCGCTCGGGGCGTCGCTGTCGCCACCGTCATTGGCATTGCGCTCCTGCTCGTTCTCGTGCCGGCGCGCCGCTTCCTGTTCAACACCGACGGCACGGTCCTCGCCGCCGTCATCGTCGCGGTCGGCCTGCTCGCGCTCGCGGCGGGATTCGTGTTCGATCGCAAGGCGGGATTCTGCGGATCGATCTGTCCCGTGCTCCCCGTCGAGCGGCTGTACGGACAGGCTCCGCTGCACTCGGTGCAGAACGCGCACTGTCCGACCTGCACGCTCTGCGTGTCCCGGGCGTGTCTGGATCTGTCCGCGACGCGGTCCGTACCGCAGCTGCTCGGCACATCGCGTCGGTCGCACGCGTGGCTGCGTCAGCCGTGGGGTGCTTTCGCCGCAGCCTTCCCCGGGTTCATTGTCGCGTACTCCCTGATCCCGGACGGCCCCTTGTCGGGCGCCTTGATGGTCTACGGCTGGGTGCTCGTCGGCATGGTCGTGAGCTGGGCCATCGTGGCAAGCCTCGTCTTCGGCTTCGGCATTCCGTCCGCGCTCGCGCTGCGTGGCCTGGCCGCGCTCGCGCTGTTCGCCTACTACTGGTTCGCGGCCGCTTCGATCGCGAGCGCATGGGCCGCCGGAACCGGTGTGGTTCACGGCATCCGTGGCGCCGCCGCGCTATTGATCGTGTTCTGGTGGCTGCGTACGGCGAGGACCGAGGCGCGACACGCGCTGGTCACACTCCAGTGACCGCTACGCGGAAAGGCTGAGGCACACGGCGCGCCATCGCCAAAGCCTCCGCGCCTTACAAACCGAAGTGTACGCCGAAGCCGATGTAGCGGATGTCGTCCTGGAAGAACTGGCCGTACGGCGATGGCCCGTCGTAGACCTCGAGAAGCAGATGGATGAGGCGGAGCGGGTGACCGGAGCGCGCCGCTCGCGCCAGCTCGATGCCGGCACGGCCACTCCAGGCAGGTGACCAGTCCTGCTCATCCGTCGACTTCATGTCGACACCGACGACGAGCTTGACGCCGCCGACGTCGAACGAGCGCAACTCCACCCCCGCGTGTAAAAGACTGGACCCGAGCGTGTCCGGCTCCCGGCGCACGAACAGCTCGCCGCCGCCGTACGCGCGCAGTGGACCGATCTCCTGCGACAGGATCGCCTCGAGCGACTCGAAGGACAGGTTTTCACGCTCGAGCGGCGCGGGTCGCAGGATGTACTCGTCACCGAGGTGGGAGCTCTGGTGGTAGAGGCGCAGCCGCAACCCTGTCCTGCCCCGCTGATAGGTAATGGGCACGCCCACGATGTAATCGGCGTTGATCAGGTCCAGTGACGGCGCACCGAGATCGAATTGTGCGAAGATGCTGCCGGCGATGTCGATCTGCAGACCATCACCCGGCTGCGGGCCGCCCCAGCGAAACAGGCCGAAGCTATCGCCCAGCCCGACAGACCCGATGCCGCCCGTCGCGCCCGCCGGTTCGGCCAGCGTACGGAACTCGCCCTGCAGGTAGCTGACGAACGTGCGTGGCTCCTTCGGGTCGGCGAGGAGCGGACAGAACAGACGGTCCTGCGGCAGAACGACGAATCCGCTCGCTTCTTCCTCGTGCACGCCGCCAGCGCACGCGCTCGCCTGCTGCGCCGCGGAAGGTGCCGCGCCGGCCATGACGAGCACGACGGACAGGACGCTCTGGGCGGATCGGATTCGCATGCACGCTCCTTTTCGGGTGTCTGCAAGCTCCGTTCGGCTCATGCCTGACGCAAGCGGTGACGCGTTTGCGACGTCGCGCTACCAGCCGCTCGTGCCCGCGCCGCCCTTGAACGGACCCACGATGTCGGAGGTGATCCAACCGCCGTAGAACGCACCCGGCTGCGGCGTGACGCGTTCGCCGGCCACGGTGCACGCGTCCATTTTGCCGGCATAAAACGCGAGGTGATCGCGAATCGACTCGTAGCCGGGCCACGGCTCGGGGTAGCTCCATGCCGCATGCGGCACAGTGCGCTCACCGAGCTGTAACGTCCAGTACACGGCCCAACCCTTCCATTCGCAGAGCGTTCGTTTGTTCGTTGCCACGAGGAGGTCCCGCCGTACGTCGTCCGGGGGGATGTAATAGACGGGCGGGGAGGACGTCTCGAGCACGCGTAACGCGCGCGTCGTTTCCGCGATCACGGCGCCGCCGAACTCGACACGCACCGCTTTTGACGTCGGCTCGACGCGCGGCGGACGCGGATAGTCCCAGACGGACTCCTGGCCGGGACCGGGCCGGACCGCGTCCGAGGGTCGGTCGCGCGGTTGGTGGCGCAGCTCCTCGGCCAGTCGTCGAATCTCGTCGTCGCTCGTCATCCGATCAGCGCCGACGTGCGCGCGAGGACCAATGCACGGCGGCGATCTTCCACTGCCCGCCTTCCTTGACGAGCACCATCAGCTCCGCGCCCTGCGAATCGATGTCACGATCGCGGTATCGGCCGGTCGTCACGCTCGTGGACACCGCCCAGGCCGTGTTGCCCATGACCGTGACGCGGATGTCGCTACGCTCGCGCGGCACGGCCTGTGCGAATGCCATGTCGCCCCGCATGTGGCCACCGATGTACTCTGCACGCGTCTCCACGCCGCCCGTTTCGAGAACGGTCGCGCGCGCATGGAGCAGTGCCTCGACGGTGGCGGTATCCGCCGTCGCCAGCGCCTTGTGGAAGCGGTCCACGGCCTCCGCGACCGCCGCGGAGTCGGTTGCCTGGGCGGCGATCGGGTCGGGAGTGAACGCCGCGACAGAGAGTGCGGCCGCAATGATCCCCGTGCGAACTGACATGGAAGCGCCTCCTCCAAAAGGATGGTGTCAGACATGCGCGCGCCGGAGCAACTGCGCGTTGATCGCCACAATGACCGTGCTCGCCGACATGAGGATCGCGCCCATGGCCGGATGCAGCAATATCCCCCACTTCGATAGGACGCCCGCCGCCAGTGGGATCGCCGCAATGTTGTAACCGGCGGCCCACCACAGGTTCTGGATCATCTTGCGACGGGTCGCCTTCGACAGCCGTACGATGCGCGGCACGTCGCGGGGGTCGCTGCGCACGAGCACGACATCGCCGGCCTCCACCGCGACATCGGTTCCCGCACCAATGGCGATGCCGACGTCGGCAGTGACCAGCGCCGGCGCGTCGTTCACGCCATCACCGACCATGGCCACGCGCCGACCCTTCGACTTCAACTCCTCGATTTTTTCTGCCTTCTGTTCCGGCAGCACCTCGCCGAACACGGTGTCAATGCCCAATTCCTCGCCGACGGCTTGGGCCACAGCCTTCGCATCACCCGTCAGCATCACGACCTCGATGCCGGCATCGTGAAGGGCGCGGACCGCCTCGTGCGATTCCTCGCGCACCGCGTCGGCGACGGCGAGCGTCGCCAGCACGCGCCTCCCCTCGACCAGGTGGACCGCGGCCTGGCCACGCGCCGCCGCTTCCGCCGCGAAGGTCTCGAGCGGCGCGGGCAGTTTCGCGTCCAGCTTCCTGAGCAACGCCGGACCGCCCATGTGGTACGTGCTGCCGTCGACGCGGGCGCGCACACCGTGACCGGGGATCGCCTCGAAATCGCTGGCCACCGGGACGTCGATTCCCCGCTCTTCCGCCGTCTGCACGATGCCCTGTGCGATGGAATGCTCGGAGTCGCCTTCGACCGCCGCTGCCACCGCGAGCGCCCGATCGACGGCCAGGTCGTCCACGGTCGCGACGTCCACGACGCGGAACTCGCCGCGCGTCAACGTGCCGGTCTTGTCGAAGACGACCGTATCGATCAGTCTCGCGTCTTCGAGGCCGCGCCGATCCCGCACGAGCAGGCCCGCCTGCGCGCCGAGCGTCGTCGAGATCGCGACGACCAGCGGAATCGCCAGCCCGAGCGCGTGCGGACACGCGATCACGAGCACGGTCACGACCCGCTCGATCGCGAACGCGGCTTCCGCGCCGACGAGCAGCCAGGCGATCAGCGTGGCCGTGCCCGCGACGATCGCCACGATCGTCAGCGCGAACGCCGCCCGGTCGGCCAGGGCCTGGGCCCGAGAGCGCGAGGCCTGCGCTTCCGCCACGAGTCGCATGATGCCGGCGAGGGCGGTCTTCTCACCCGTGCCCGTCACCTCGACCCGCAACGAGCCCTGTCCGTTCACGGTGCCGGCGATGACGGCATCGCCTTCACCCTTGTCGACCGGCCGCGACTCACCGGTGACCATTGACTCGTTTACACTGCTCGTGCCCGATCGCACCGTGCCATCCGCAGGGACCTTCGCGCCCGGGCGCACCAGCACGACATCCCCTTCGCCCAGGTCCGAAACGCGAACTTCTTCCTGACGCTCGCCGTCCAGCCGAATCGCCGTGTCGGGCAGGAGCTTCGCCAGCGCCTTGAGGGCGCCTTTGGCCTGATCGATCGAACGCATCTCGATCCAGTGGCCGAGCAGCATGATGCTGACGAGCGTGGCCAGCTCCCACCACAGAGCCATGCCGCGAAAACCGAACGTGACCGCGACACTGAAGACGAAAGCGACCAGGATGGCGAGCGAGATGAGCGTCATCATCCCCGGCAGGCGCGCCTTCAGCTCGCCGAACGCGCCGCGCAGAAACACCCGGCCACCATAAAAGAACACGGCGGTCCCGAAGGTCGCCGGGATCCATGCCGATCCCGGGAAGACCGGTGCCGTGTAGCCCAGCCAGTTCTGGAGCAGGTCACTCCAGACGAGCGTGGGCACCGTGAGCAATAGCGTGCCCACGAACAAAGACCGGAACATCTCGGGTGAGTGGCCGGCGTGTTTGTCGTGCCCCGCGTGGTCGTGG
>JBFJPA010000080.1:0-11954 GCA_041617355.1 Longimicrobiales bacterium | reverse complement strand
GAAGCTCGAGACGCCGGCCGCCGTATCGGTGTGGCCGATGTTGCACTTCACGGAGCCGAGCGCGCAGAAGTCGCGACGCTGCGTGTACGATCGGAAGGCACGCGTGAGGGCGGCGACTTCGATCGGGTCGCCCACGGGCGTGCCCGTGCCGTGCGCCTCGACGTATTCGATCGTGTCGGCGTCCACGTCGGCCATGGCGAGGGCGACGGCAACGGCCTGGGCCTGGCCTTCGATACTCGGTGCCAGGTAGCCGACCTTCAGCGCGCCGTCGTTGTTGATGGCGGAGCCACGGATCACCGCGTGAATCGTGTCACCATCGTCGATCGCGTCCGCCAGCCTTCGCAGAACGACCACGCCCACGGCACTGCCCAGCACGGTACCGGCCGCGTCGGCGTCGAATGCGCGGCAATGTCCGTCGGGCGAGAGGATGCCGCCCTCTTCGTACAGGTAGCCGGCCCCGTTCGGGAGCTCGATGGTGACGCCGCCGGCGAGGGCCATGTCGCATTCGCCGAGCAGGAGGCTCTGACAGGCGGCGTGGATGGCCACGAGTGACGTCGAGCACGCGGTCTGGATCGCCACGCTCGGCCCCGTCAAACCGAGGCAGTACGACACGCGCGTCGGCAGGAAATCCTTGTCGTTGCCCGTGTGACGAAGCAGGAAGAACCCGGTGGACCGGGCCTCCGCGTTCGCGAGCACATTCGTCCACAGGTACGAGTTCACGCCGGATCCCGCGAATACGCCGATGACGCCGTCGAATGCATCGGGTCGGTGGCCGGCGTGTTCGAGCGCGGTCCAACTGCATTCGAGGAAGTGACGGTGCTGCGGATCGAGCACGGCAGCGTCGTGCGGACTGAATCCGAACAGCCCGGCGTCGAACTCAGGCACACCGGCGAAGGTCCCGCCGGCCGGCACGAATCCCGGGGCGGCGGCAGTCTCGGGCGAGACGCCGGCCGCCGCGAGCTGGTCCGCGTCCAGACGAGTGATGCTCTCGACGCCGGCGCGCAGGTTCGACCAGAAGGTGTCGACGTCCGGTGCGCCGGGAAAACGACCCGCGAGGCCCACCACGGCGATGCCGGTACGAAGTGCGTCAGACGATTCAGCCATGTCGTGCTTCACCGATTGCGTTGGACGCGGTGTGTCGCGGCTTCGGCGATCGCGCTCCGTGCCAGCGACTGTCGGCGCGCCACCGCCGGATTCGGGAGCGGGCGGGGCGGATCGGCGCCGTTCTGTGCTTCGAGCGCACTGACCAGCGTCCGTACGGTCGGGTGATCGAAAAGCATCAGCAGGGGCAGCTCGCGGCCGACGAGTGTGCGCAACCGGTCGTGGACGCGCACGGCGAGCAAGGAATGCCCGCCGAGGTCGAAGAAGTTGTCGTTCGGTCCCACGCCTGTGACGCCGAGCACATCCGTCCAGATGGCCGCCACCGCCGTTTCCAACGGTGTTCCGGGCCGGAGCGGATCCGCTGCCCTGTCCGGGACCACGGCACGCGGTGCATCGGGCAGCGCCGACCGGTCCACCTTGCCATTCGGCGTCAACGGCAGCGCCGGCACTTCGATGAACGTCGATGGCACCAGCGCGGCGGGCAGCAGCCCGCCGGCGTGCGTGCGTAGCCCGTCGGAAAGACTCGCCGGGGCGCCGGGCCGTGGGACGATGAACGCGACCAGGCCGAGATCCCCGTGCGCATCGGGCCGGGCCACGACGGC
Organism: Longimicrobiales bacterium; assembly: GCA_041617355.1. GTDB lineage: Bacteria > Gemmatimonadota > Gemmatimonadetes > Longimicrobiales > RSA9 > JBFJPA01. Next base: position 10,251 of record JBFJPA010000080.1, on the reverse strand, counting down.
AGCCGATTCGACCTGCGGGTGGGAACCGAGGACCGCCTCGACTTCGGCTGGCTCGATGCGATGCCCTCGCACCTTGACCTGGTCGTCGAGCCGACCGAGGAATTCCAGCACGCCACCCTCGCGCCAGCGGACACGATCACCCGTCCGATAGAAAACCGGTTCGATGCCGAGTGGGTGCCGAACGAAGCGGGCACGGGTCAGGTCGCCGCGACCGATGTAGCCGCGCGCCACACCGGCGCCACCGATCCAGAGCTCTCCCGCCACACCCAGAGGCACGAGACCGGCCCGGTCGTCGACCACGAGAAACGTCGTATTCGCGACCGGCCGTCCGATCGGAACGACCTGCGATTCATCGTCAGCGACGACGTGGCTCGAGGACCAGATGGTCGTCTCGGTCGGCCCGTACATGTTGATGACGCAGCCGCCAACTGCAGCTCGTAGCGCCGTGCCGAGTTCGGCCGACAGCGCCTCGCCGCCGACCAGCAGAACGTCGAGCCTGCGCAGCTCCGCACGCGTTTCCGTATCCGCGAGCAGCATGCGTGCCCGCGATGGCGTGCACTGCAGGTGCGACACGTCGTGATCGCGGAGCAACGTGGCCGTGCAGTCTCGCGACTCGGGCTCAACAATGACCTCGAAGCCGCGCGTCAGTGTCCAGAGCAGCTCGAGAACCGAGATGTCGAAGCCGGGACTGGTCACGGCGAGCCAGGTTCGCCGCTGCGTCGCCGGCAACACGTCATCCATAGCCGCGAAGAAATTCAGCACATTGCCGTGCTCGATCATGACGCCCTTCGGCCGGCCCGTCGATCCAGATGTGAACATCACGTAGGCCAGGTCTCGTGGCTGCGGCTCGTGCGGGCGCAAACACGGCACCGGGTCGGATGGTGACTCGAGGGCGACGCGGCGGCCGTCGAACGCGGGCAGGAAGTCGGGCTCGATGCCGTGCGTGACGAGCACGGTCGCGCGCGAATCGGCGAGCGCGCGCGCCAGTCGCACGTCCGGGTACGTCGGGTCGAGAGGAACGTACGCGCCACCGGCCTTGAGGATCCCGAGAATCCCGGTACCGAGGGCCATGCCACGCCGACAGCACAAGCCGACGGGCATGTCGGGACCGACGCCGAGGTCCTGAAGGCGCGCCGCCAGCGCGTCGGATCGCGTATCCAGCTCGCGGTATGTCGACACGTCCGCGCCGTAGCGCAGTGCGATGGCGTCCGGTGTTCGAGCGACCTGTTCACGGAATGCGCGGGCGATCGAGCCGCGCTCGGACAATGGCCCCCCGGGTCCGGCGCCTGCGGCGAGAAGCGCGGCTTGCTGCGCGGGTCCGAGCGTGGGGACGTCGTCGACGCGCGCGTTGCGCGGATCGGCGAGTCCGTCGAGCACCGCGGCCAGCGCATCGACGAGGCGCGTAGCGAGGCCGGTCGGCAGGACGCCCTCGTCCCAGGCGAGGCGGAGCACGAGACGCCGCTCCGCGTACGCGTAGAGCGTGATGGGATAGACGGCGCGTTCACGCAACTCGAAGTCACGGTCCAGCCATGCGCCGCCCTGTGCCTGCAGTGTCGGACCCAGTCTGGCACGGTCGAAGACGATGATCGATTCGAAGAGCGGTGTGCCCGCCGCGACATCGCTCCACCGTTGCACGTTCGCGAGCGGCGTGTGCTCGAACGGCCGGTCTTCGAGTTGACTCGCGCGCAGCCCACGCAGCCATGTGCCGATCGAGACGTCCGTGGGCACGGAGGTCCGCACGGGAAGCGTGTTGATCATTACGCCGGCGATCGCGTCGGCTCCGTCGACCGTGCCGCCGCGCCCGGATCGCGTGACACCAAAGGTGACGTCGCGCTCCCCCGTGCAGCGCGAAAGCAGCAGGCCCCACGCGGCGAGCACCATGGTGCTGAACGTCACACCGTGGCGGTCCGCGGCGATGCGTATGCGCTGCGTCGCCTCGGCATCGATCCGCTGCTCGAACTCCCGGCGAAGCGCGGTACCTGCGGATCCCGCGGGTGTGCCCGCAATGCGTGTCGGCGAGCGGAATCCCGCGAGACGAGCCCGCCAGAACGCCTTGTCGCCATGCTGGTCGCGGCTGGCCAGCCAGTCGAGGAAATCGGCGAAGGGCGTCGCAGGCGGAAGCTGCGGCTCGCGGCCGGCACGGAGTGCATCCCATGCCGTGAAGAGATCCGTCAGCACGACCGGAAAGCTGCGGCCGTCCATCAGGATGTGATGAAACGACCAGAGTACACGGTACTCGGCTTCGTCGAAGCGGATCAGCCGCACTCGCCACAGCGGCGGCAGTGCGAGATCGAACGGCTGGTGGCGGTCCTGGCGACACAGGGCTTCGAGCGCCGCCTCCCGACCGAGCGGCGATCGCTCGCGCCAGTCGTCTTCGACGAACACGATCGGCACGTCCGCGTGAACCTCCGCACGCGGCGACGATACGCCGCGCCAGCAGAACGCCGAGCGCAGGCAGGCGTGTCGGCGCGCGACGTAACGCCAGGCCTCGCGGAACGAGCGTGTCTCCACGGGCTCGCGCAGGACCATGAGGATCTGCTCGAGGTCCACATCCGTGTCCGCTTGCGACACGTGGTGGAAGAGCATGCCCTCCTGCATCGGCGAGAGGGGCAGCGCTTGCTCGATGACGGGTGCGACCCGGCCGAGGCTCGAAGTGGACACGCTCATGCGACCGGCCCGTGTAGCCGCTCCAACGCCTCCCGCCGACGCTCCAGCCGAACCCGCCCGGCGTCGCCCCGCGAGCTCGGGTTCCGCTTCGACGTGACCCAGCCGGAGAAGGAGCGGATCGTCGGGAACTCGAAAAAATCCAACAGCGTTGCCCGCACGCCGAAGTTCTGTTCGACACGCTGCAACATGCGAAGCGCGAGAAGGGAGGTGCCGCCGACATCGAAGAAGTTGCGATCCGGCTGCAGCGCCGATACGCCGAGCATCTCGTTCCAGATCGAGGTCAACTGCCGCTCGACCTCGGCAACGCCGTCCGTGGTTCCGCTGCGGCCGGCGTGCCCATCTTCGGCCGTCTGCGCGACCGCGCCAACCGCGCCGACGACGGTGGCGCCCGCTGGCACGTCATCGATCACGGTCGCACCCGCCCCGATCACCGCGCCCGCGCCGATCGTCACCTCGGGCAGCAGCGCGGCGTTCGAGCCGATGTATACGCCATCGCCCAGAATCACGCGCGCGTTCAATACCGCATTCGCCGCGATCACGCAGTTCCTACCCACGCGCGACTCGTGGCCGACCGCGGCGCCCATGAAGACGACGCAACCTTCGTCGATCTCCACTTCCGGACCGATCGTCGCGTTCTGATAGGCGATCAGGTCGTCGGCGACGCGTGCGCCGAGCAGATCCACATCGGGCGCGACGAGCCCTTTCAGCGTCGCGCCGAACCGCGCGATCCGCTCTGCCGCGACCCCTCGGCCGACACACGTACGAGCCACCAGGTTGATCGCGTCCGCTCCGACTCGATTCGCGCCCAACCGATCGAATCCGCCGGCCACGCGAACCCCCAGCTGAGCCCGGCCGTGTTTGGCGGCGTCGTCATCGAGAAGCACGAGCTCGCTCCAGCGTCGCGTCGCCTCGTTCACCCGCAACGCCAGCCGCACCCCTTCCGGATTGCCCGCGCCACACAGATAGAGCGTGCTCATGTCGTCCCCTCAGTTGGACGCGCGCGCCTGCTCGCCACGACGCCGACGACGCTCCAGCCGCTCCGTAAAGCCGGGCCGAACCCGCTCCGCCGCACCCGTCATCCAGTCCCGGCACGTGTGGCAGCGCGCCGGCAGCTCATCGAAACGCCGCGACAGGTGCAGCTCGCGGTACGTTCCCAGCTGCGCCCACAGCATCGACAGCGACGCGTGCCAGGCGTTGCCCACGCCTTCCTCTCCCTCCGTGTCGCCCGGACAGCGCGGTACGCGGCCATCCCAGAACACGTGCATCATGGTGACCGCCCACGGACACGGAATCCGGTCCTCCGGACTGATGTTCATCGGCGTGTCGATGCGTCCGCCCCAACTCAGCTTGTTGCGGACCTTCACCGTCGCGCCCCGCTCGTGCCAGTACGCCGCGAACTCCCTCAGCTCGTGTTCGTTCTCGTCCATTTCGATGAACTGGACATGCACTTCGACCGGCGAATTCCGCGCATCCCGCAAGCGCAGCAGCTCACCCACGTTGCCGTAGACCGCGTCCCGATCGCCGCCCACGCGAATCGACTCGTAGACCGGCTTCGAAAAGCCATCCAGCCCGATCACGATCACGCCGACGCCGCTGTCGAGCAGCTCCTCGGACACGGCCGGCGTGAGCAGCTGGCCGTTCGTATTCAGATTCAGGGAGCGGAGGCCGATCGAGTGGCCGTAGTGGAAACACTCCAAGAGCAGGTCCGGCTGCAGCAGTGGCTCGCCGCAGAACGAGAACCACACCTGCGTGTCCGGATCGATGGACGCGACCTCGTCGGCACACTTCGTCCACAGCACGAATGGCATCACCCCCTTCGGCCGGCACATAGCCGGGTGATGGCACATCGTGCAGGCGAAGTTGCAGTCGGCGCACAGCTCGAGCGCCAGCTTCTTGGGGAATGTCGATGGCCCCAGGGTGCGCGCGATGCGGACGAGTTGCGGGTCGAGCATGTCGGGCCTCCGTTCAGTCGCAGTGTGGCGCGGCGCGGGGCGCTGCCCGCCGGGCCGGTGTGGACGTCAGTCGGGGTCGGTCCGGTCCGTCACGGGATCCGGCGAGCCACGACAACCGGTGTAGCATCCAAACATCATGTGAAAAGTAAGAACAATTCCAGTTTGCGTCACCGAGTACGAGCGGTCAGACACACACCGAGCCAGCCTGGCCGCGGCGGTCTCCCGAGGGAACCAGTGTGGCGCGAACGCCGGACGCGTCGAGGGGTCGCCGAAGCGACCGGGTCCAACGGGAGACGCGGCGTGTCACCGACCGGGCGCGAGACGTGGCAGAAACCATGCCGGTGCCCGGAGCCGGCCGGGCACCGGTCGAGGGGTCAGCGTGCGGCGGGCGGGATGGCTTCCATGAGCAGCTCCATGGCGCGGCGAAGCGCGCGGCCGCCCGCACCGGAGCCGCGATACTTGCCCAGACGTACGATGACGAGCTGGTGGGAAGGAATGATGGTGGCGCTCTGACCGCCTGCGCCGCGCATGGCGAAGGCATCGGTCGGAATGGGCAGGTCCGCGTCGCCGTTGATCCAGAAGAACGCGCCGCCGTACTCTGGTCGACCGTCGGCGACCCACGCGGGTGCGAGCGTGCGCGCGTATTCGACGTAGTCGCGAGGCAGGATGCGCTCCCCGTTCCAGACGCCGTCCTGGAGCCAGAGGTTGCCGAGGCGGGCCCAGTCGCGGGCGGAGAGGAACTCGTAGCCCTGTGTCAGGAAGTTGCCGGAGGGGTCGGTTTCCAGGACCGCGCTGCGGATGCCCAGTTTGTCGAAGAGCGCGCGTTGTGGGAACGCGTGATAGTTCTCGCCTCGCGCCTCGACGGCCAGGCGGACGAGATAACTCGTGAGGACGGGATCGCTGTTGCGGTAGCGGCCGACGGTGTTGGGTGGCCACTGCTGGGGCCGCGTGGCGGCCCAGGAGAACGCGTCGACCGCGCCCGTATAGAAGTAGAGGTGATCCGGATAGCCGAGCGATTCGTCGTAATCGGGGTCCTGGGGCGCGCGAATCCGGATTCCACTCGACATGCGCATGATGTCGCCGATCCGGATGGTGCGGCGCGGGTCGTTGGCGTTCTGCCACTCCGGGATGGGCGCAGGTTGCCAGAGTGAATACGCGCCTTGCTGAATGAGCACGCCCATCAGGGTGCCGATCAGGCTCTTGCCCATGGACCAGCTTTCGAGCGGCGTGTCGATGCCGATGTCTTCGGCGTATCGTTCGCCGAGGATGCGGCCGCGGTAGGTGACGACGAGGCCCAGTGTCATGGCTTCGGGGCCGCCGAAGGCGGTGTCGAGCGCGGCCATGACTTTTGCCGAATCGATCTCCGCGGGCCAGGGCGAGCGGGGGAGGCGGTCGCCCATGGGCCAGTCGGTGGTCGCGGGGTCGGGCACACGGGGCGCCACGACGGAGGGCGTGAAGCGGACCGAGTCCTCGCCGATCGGCAGCCACACGCAGCCCTGGCTGCCGTAGCGTTGTGCGCTGCGCGTGATGCCGGACGGCAACACGAGGCTGACGCGCTGGCGCTCGTAATCGACGATCGTGTCGGTGACGTGCACGCGCTCGGCGGGCGGGCTCGTGAAGAAGCCGACGTTCGCCGCAGCGTCGGCGGGGTCGAGACCGGTCAGGAAGACGGCGGAACAAAGCGTCTTGGCAAAGCCGGATGTCGAATGCGCGAGGGCATCGCCGGGCGGCGCCGTCCAGCGGCCGGGCAGTTCGAGCGAGTCCGCGCGAACCTGAAGCGGGGACCGGGTCTCGGTGACCTGTGCGGATGCGCTGGCCGCGCAGGCGAAGGTTCCGAGGCTGAACAGGAAGCGGCGCGGCGCTGAGCCCACGATGCCCTCCTTTGGCGAGCGATTGCGTGCAAGGTAGGCGCCCTCCGGCGCGATGGCGAGCTGCGCCGGTCAGGGAGCGCGGGCTTTCCGCGCGGTCCCCGGTCCCCGTACCTTCGCCGGTCGACTCCCCGCGAACGGACCATGGCGCAACGACTCGAACCGGCAATCCTCGATCGCGCCCGCCGCTTCGGCGAACGCATCGCCATCGACGCGGCTGACGGCGAGTGGAGCTATGAAGCCTTGCTGGCCGCCGCCGCCGCCGTCTCGGTCGCGTTGCGCGAAGGTCGTACAGAGCTGGGCGAAGCCCGGGTCGCTTACCTGGTCGAGCCCGGTGGTGCGCACGTCGCGACGCTCTGGGGCATCTGGCGGGCAGGCGGCATCGCGGTCACGCTCGCCGTGTCGCATCCGCCGGCGGAGCTCGAGCACGTGCTCACCGACTCCGGCGCGAGCACGATCATCGTCGACGACACGCACCGCGACAAGGTCGACGATCTGGCCCGTGCGCACGGCCTTCGACTTCTGCCGGCACCGACGGAGCCGCCTGCGAAAGCGGTGCCCGACCACGATACGATCCCGGTCGGGGATGACCGTCGCGCGCTGATCCTGTACACGAGCGGGACGACGGGTCGGCCGAAGGGCGTCGTACACACCCATGGAAGTGTGCGAGCGCAGGTCGAGACGCTCGTGGACGCCTGGGGCTGGACGGCCGCGGATCGCACGCTGCTCGTCCTGCCGTTGCACCACGTGCACGGTCTCATCAACATCGTGACCTGCGCGCTCTGGTCCGGCGCTCGCTGCGATGTATTGCCGCGCTTCGATGCGGACGAGGCCTGGACACGCATCGAGACCGGCGACCTGACCGTCTTCATGGCCGTGCCGACCGTGTACGCACGGCTGATCGGCACCTGGGAAGCGGCTCCTCCCGAGCGTCGAGCCCGAATGTCCGCAGGTTGCCGGCGCATGCGGCTCATGGTGTCCGGATCGGCTGCATTGCCGGTTCCCACACTCGAGCGCTGGCGTGAGATCGGCGGTCACACGCTGCTGGAGCGGTATGGCATGACCGAGCTCGGCATGGCGCTGTCGAATCCGTTGAACGGAGAGCGCAGACCCGGCCACGTCGGCGTGCCGTTGCCCGGTGTCGACGTCCGTCTCGTCGATGACGATGGCGCGACCGTCGTGGCCGGGTCACCCGGTGAAATCGAAGTGCGTGGACGTTGCGTGTTCCGCGAGTACTGGCAGCGCGCCGAGGAAACGGCGGCGGCCTTCCACGACGGCTGGTTTCGCACGGGTGATCTCGCCGTCATCGAGAATGGAGCGTATCGCATTCTCGGGCGGCGCAGCGTCGACATCCTGAAGACCGGGGGCTACAAGGTCTCGGCCCTCGAGATCGAGGATGTCCTGCGCACGCATCCGGCCATCGAGGATTGTGCCGTTGTCGGCTTGCCCGACGCCGCCTGGGGTGAGCGCATTGCCGCGGCCGTCGTCGCCCGCGACGCCATCGAGCCCGAGCAGGTCCGGGAGTGGGTCCGTGAGCGGCTGGCGCCGTACAAGGTGCCCGCACTCGTGCGCGCCGTGGACGCGCTCCCGCGCAACGCCATGGGCAAAGTGACGAAACCCGCCGTCCGCGCCCTGCTGGAGGAGTCCGCTTCATGAATGCGATCCTCGCCAACCTGCGCGAGTACTGGATGGTCCACTCGCTGCTCGCCGGTTACACGGTGCTGCTCGCCTGGCACGCGTGGCGCGGCAACCGCGAGACGAAGGGGCTGGCGGACTACTACGTGGGCGGCCGCGCCATGGGCGGCGTCGTCATCGGACTCTCGTTCTTCGCCACCTACTCGAGCACCAACAGCTTCGTCGGCTTCGCGGGCCAAGCGTATACGTGGGGTACGCCGTGGCTGCTGCTCGTGCCCTTCCTGGTCGGGTTCAGCCTGTTCGCGTGGCGTTACGTGGCGCCGCGGCTGCGCGAGTTCACGGCATCGCTGAACTCGCTCACGCTCCCGGACTTCATCGGGTTCCGCTTCGACAGCACGCCGGCCCGTGTGTTCGCGGCGGTCATCGTGCTGTTCGCGAGTTTCTTCTACATGACGGCCGTGTTCAAGGGCATCGGCAACCTGCTGGAGGCGTTCCTGGAGATTCCATACCGGCTGGCGATCGCCATCGTGTTCGTCATCGTCATGGTGTACACGGCCGTCGGCGGCTTCATCTCGGTGGTGAAGACGGACGCCGTGCAGGGCGTCGTCATGATCATCGGCGCCGTGCTGCTGTTCCTGGGCGTCACGGAAGCGGCGGGGGGTGTGGGCAGCTTTTTCGAGGTGCGGCAGCAGCCGGCAGGCGACGACCTGTTCCGCTGGGGCGGCGGCATCGGAGTCCCGGTCCTGCTCGGCGTCCTCTTCTCCGGGACCGTGAAGTTCGCCGTCGAGCCGCGCCAGCTGTCGCGCTTCTACGCACTCGAGAGCCGTGCCGCCGCCCGCACCGGCCTTTGGGTCTCGACGCTCACGATCGCCGGCGTTTACGCGTTGCTCACGCCGATCGGGATCTACGCGCGCCGCATCTTCCCGGAAGGCATTACCGAGACCGACACGGTCGTGCCGCAGCTGCTCGCTTCCGGCGATGTGTTTGCACCCGGCGTCAGTGCGTTCCTGCTGGTTGCCATGGTTGCAGCCGCGATGTCGTCGCTGGACAGCGTGCTCCTGGTGATGGCCTCGACCTGTGACCGCGACATTGTCGGCGTTCGCCGCAAATCCACGTCCGAGGGCGCGGCCATGCTCGCGACGCGCGCGTACGTCGTGTTGTTCGCCTCGATCACGGCACTGATCTCGCTGAATCCGCCCGGCAGCATTGTGACCCTGACGGCGTTCTCGGGCAGTCTCTATGCCGCCTGCTTCTTTCCCGCGGTGATGCTCGGCCTCCACTGGCGGAGGGGCGATGGCGCCACCGTCACGGCGTCGTTCCTGGCCGGGCTGCTGGTGTTGTTCACATGGCGATACGTCCCCGGCAACGCCGTTGTCCACGAGGTGTTCCCGGCACTCGTGCTGTCCACCGCGGCCTACGTCGGCGTGGCCATGCTGCGATCGACAGGGCCGGTGCCCGCCGTGGAGGCCGTGTTCCGGTCGTTGCAGGCGGACGGCCCTGCGGCGGTGGCCGCGGACTGAGCCGGCGCCGCCACCGGCGCCGAACGACAGATCAGGGCGGCAGCGGCCGAAGCTCACCGTAGGCAGAGGTCAACCGTGAACCGGCAGGCCCCCATGACGCCACGGTCGTTCATCGCCGTCCTGACTCCCGCGGTTCTTCTCATCCTGGCGGCGGCGCGGCTGCATCCGACAGCGTTGGGATTCCTGGGCATTCCCGCGCTCGCGCTCACACTCCTGGTCGGCGTGGGCCTGGCCCTCTCGAGCGGTCAGGGCGTCTCGAACGTGCCGACGTCCTTGCTGCTCCTGCTACTCGTGACGGCGGCCGCAGCGACTGCCTTCTACTGGTATCGTGTCTGGACGTACCGCAACTACGACATGGGCGGCATCCCGCTCGTGCTGTTGTATGGCGTCGCATTCTGGTGGCCCGGGCTGTTCATCGCGGTGGCGAGCCGGCTGCTCGAAACCGGACTTGGCCCCGTGCCGCTGCGCGAATACCTGCTGCGTGTCGGCATCGGCGTGCTGGCCGGCGTGGTCGGCAGCTGGGGGTACCGTACGGCGGATCGATCGTGGTATGCGACGCGCGACCGGGTGGCGCTCGATGACGCGATCGCCGCACTGTCGCCGATCGTG
>JBFJPA010000079.1:0-12068 GCA_041617355.1 Longimicrobiales bacterium | reverse complement strand
GGCATCGCGCTCATCGGCGCCGTGCGGGAGCGATACCTGGACGAAGTCATCGTGCCGCCCCTGCCACTCGATGTGCTCGCCCAACAGATCGTCGCCGAGGCCGCGGCCGAGGACTGGTCGTGCACGGATCTGTTCGCGCTCGCGCGGCGGGCATGGCCGTATCGACATCTCGATCGCGCCACGTTCGACGACGTCGTGCGCATGGTCGCACGCGGGTTCGCGACCCGCCGCGGTCGTCGCGGCGCACTGCTCCACCTCGACGAAGTGAATGGCCGGGTGCGCGGGCGGCGCGGCGCACGCATCACCGCCATCACGTCGGGAGGCGCGATTCCCGATGTCGCCGACTACCGCGTCGTGCTCGAGCCCGACGGCACGACCATTGGCACACTGGACGAAGACTTCGCCATCGAGAGCATGGCCGGCGATGTGTTCCAGCTCGGCGCGACCTCGTGGCGGATCCTGCGCGTCGAAAACGGGACCGTCCGGGTCGCCGACGCGCACGGCGAGCCGCCCGGCCTCCCGTTCTGGTTCGGCGAAGCGCCGGCGCGCAGCGACGAGCTGTCGGCGGCGGTCGCGGCGCTCCGCGACGGCGTCGCCGTTGCGTTGACCTCGGTTTCGCAGAATCGAGAGACGGCGACGGCGAGGAACGGATCGACGGACAACGGCACCACGAAAAACGGAGCAACGTGCGAGGCTCGAGCCTGGCTCGTCGAGCGCTATGGTGTACCGGAAGAGGCGGCGGGACAGGCGGTTCGCTACCTGGCGGAGTCACTGCGGCTGCTGGGCGCGTTGCCGACGCAGCGGACGCTGGTGCTCGAACGGTTCTTCGACGATTCGGGTGGCATGCAACTGGTGCTACACGCGCCGTTCGGCGCGCGCCTGAACCGGGCGTGGGGGCTGGCGTTGCGCAAGAAGTTCTGTCGCACGTTCAACTTCGAGCTGCAGGCGGCGGCGACCGAGGAGGGAGTGCTCCTGTCGCTCGGGCCGCAGCACTCCTTCCCGCTCGACGACGTGTTCCGCTACCTGCATCCGGCATCGGTTCGCGATGTGCTGGTGCAGGCGGTTCTGGACAGTCCGCTGTTCCAGGTGCGCTGGCGCTGGAACACGTCGCTGTCGCTGGCCGTGCCGCGGCGTCGGGGTGGGTCGAAAGTGCCGCCGCCGATTCAGCGGATGCAAGCGGAGGATGTGCTCGCCGCCGTGTTCCCGGACGCGGCCGCGTGTCTCGAGAACATCGCGGGCGACCGCGAAGTGCCGGACCATCCGCTGGTCCGGCAGGCGCTGCGGGATTGTCTCGAAGAGGCGATGGACCTTCCCGCGCTGGAGGCCCTGTTGCGCGACGTGCACGCCGGTGGCCTGACGCTGGTTGCACGCGACACGCCCGAGCCATCGCCGCTGTCCCACGAGCTGCTCAACGCACGGCCGTACGCGTTTCTCGACGATGCTCCGCTCGAAGAACGTCGCGCGCGGGCCGTCTACACGCGCCGCGCGCTCGAGCCATCCAGCGTGGCCGACCTGGGGGCGCTGGATGTCGCGGCGATCGAACGCGTTCGTGACGAGGCAGGGCCGGCGGCGGAAACGGCGGACGAGTTGCACGACGCGCTGCTGACGTGCGGTTACTTCGAAGAGCACGAAGGTCGCGCCGCCGGCTGGGCACCGCTGTTCGACGAGCTGTGTGCGGCGGGCCGGGCCCGTCGCATCGAGCGCCCTGCCCGATCGGCGCTCTGGGCCGCGACGGAGCGTGCCGCTGAGCTGCACCTCGTGTTCGCCGGATCCGCCACGGACGCCGCGCGGCCGGCTGCGATCCGCGAGCTGCTGCGCGGCCGCCTCGAGGTGTCCGGTCCCACGACCGGGCCCGCGCTGGCCCACTCGCTGGGTGTGACGGCCGATGATGCGAAGGCGGCGCTTCTCGCTCTCGAAGCCGAAGGCACGCTGCTGCGCGGGACGTTCACGCCCGCCGCGCGGGAGCGCGAATGGTGTGACCGGCGCCTGCTCGCGCGGATCCATCGCTACACGATCCAACGCCTGCGCGCGGAGATCGAGCCGGTATCGATCGCCGATTTCGTACGGTTCCTCGCCTGCTGGCAGAAGGTCGAGCCCGGCCACCGCAGCGCGGGCGCCGCCGGCCTGCTGCAGGTCATCGAGCAGTTGCACGGGTTCGAGGCAGCGGCCGCCGCGTGGGAGGCGGATCTCCTGCCCGACCGCTGCCAGGCGTACACGCCGGAGCTGCTCGATCAACTCTGTGCGAGCGGGCGCGTGATGTGGGCTCGCCTATCCTCTCCCGCCGGCTCGCCCCCCGGCCTGCTCCGCTCGTCGCCGATCTCCCTGCTGATTCGAACGGAGGCCGACGTCGTACGAAGCGGTCGACAGCCGGACGCGCATCCCGGGCCGGACGCGACGCGCGTGCTCGAAACCCTGCGGCGGCGCGGTGCCTCGTTCGCGCACGAGATCGCGAACCACGCGAACCTGTCGCCGACACAGATCGAGCACGCGCTCGCCGAGCTGGCCGCGGCGGGCTTCGTGACGGCGGATACGTTCACTGGACTGCGCGCGTTGCTGACGCCGGCGGCCCGCCGCGCCTCGAAGGGCGCCAGTGCGCCGGCGCGTCGGCGCACCGCGCCATGGTCCGTCGAGGGTGCGGGCCGTTGGGCCGTGCTGGACGAGCCGCTCGACGGCGCAAACGACAGGACGGACGTGGCGGTGCGGATGCTGCTCCGCCGCTGGGGCGTGCTGTTCCGGCGGCTGCTCGACCGCGAGCCCGCCGCTCCGCCCTGGCGCGATGTCCTGCGCGCGGCACGTCGAATGGAAGCGCGTGGCGAGATCCGCGGCGGGCGCTTCGTCGCGAGTGTGACGGGCGAGCAGTTCGCGCTGCCCGACGCCGTTCCCATGTTGCGCGCCGTGCGTCGCGCTGCGAACGACGGTCAGTTCGTCGGGATCGGGGCGGCGGATCCGCTCAACCTGACCGGACTGCTCATTCCCGGCGAGCGGATTCCCGCGACGGCCGCGAATCGCATCGCGATCCGCGACGGCATTCCGGTCGCCGTGCTCGAGAATCGTCGGTTCCGCACATTGCGGCCGCTCGATGAAAACGAAACGCGGGCCGCGCGTCAGGTCCTCACCCGTGCGCGCGTGCCCGCGGTCCTGCGATCCTACCTTCGGCATCGCGGCGGCAAGACCCCGCGTCTCGCTCCGACCGGCGATTGAGCCGGTCACCGAGCGGATCGCGGAGCCCGCCGCCCCGAGGAGCTCAGTCGAGGTACCGGTGCACCGCTTTCTCGACCGCTTCCAGCGATTTCTCCTGTCCCATGTGCGGCGTGCCGAACAACGAATAGCCGTAGCCGCCATCCGCCTGTGGCACCACTACGCCGACCGGATCCTTGCCGCGTACGATCTGATACCGCCCGTCCCCCTGCTCCTTGAACTCCAGGTCCATTCGTACCTCCGTCTGAGTTGATCGATGGTCTCGCCCGGTGCTGCACAGGTGGGCACTCGCGCGTACCCACGAAGAGGGTCGAGGTTCGATGGCGATCCGTGCCCCTGCTCCTGCCCGCGCCCCGCAACCCGTTCCGTTCTACCGGATCTGAATCACGCCGCTGGCGGGCACGAAGCAGCGGAGCGCGTCGCCCGTGATGCCGTCGTCGGCGCGTGGACGCGTGTGGCCGCGTTTGGTGGTCACGATGACGACCCCGTTGCCCGCACGCGAGCCGTAGATCGCGGACGCGGATGGGCCACGCAGGACCTCGATCTTCTCGACATCGCTCGGATTGATGTCGGCGAGCCGGCTGCCGGCAGCCTCCGCGCCGACGTTGCCGCCGCGTGTCACCGCATTCGCGCCCGTACCGAGCCCACCCGTGCTGATGACCACGCCGTCGAGAATGACGAGCGGGTCGGGCGAGCCGAGGATCGTGTTGATGCCGCGCAGGATGATCTGGTAGCCGCTGCCGGCCTGGCCCGAGTTCGCCTGGATGAACGCGCCGGCGACTTTGCCCTGCATCGCGGCCTCGAGGGACTGGCCGGGCGCAACCGTCAGGTCCTTCGAGTCGAGCCGCGCGATCGAGTTGCCGCTGACGCGGTCTGATGCGACCGCCATCGAATACCCGACGACGCGAACCTCATCGAGAATGAAGACGTGGTCCCCGAGTGCGACTTCCACGGTCTGCTCGCCCGGCTCGACGACGATCTCCTGCGCGGGATACCCGATCGGTGTGATGCGCAGCCTCGACTCGACCGCCGACGGCAACGGAATGGAGAAGCTGCCGCTCGCGTCCGCGCACACGCGCACGTCCGAGTCCGTCAACCGGATCTCTGCGCCGGCGAACGGAACACCCTCCTCACTCGCGGCGACCACGCCCTTGAGCGTGCGCCTGCTCTGGGCGTCTGCAGCAAAGGGCAGGACCGTGGTCGCGAGGAGCGCGATCGAGGCAAGGCGGAGCACGGGGACCTCCCGGAAGCGGGGCCACTCCCATCGTAAGGCAACACGTTGGGAAGGTCCAGTCGGTTCGTCCCAGCGGAGCACCTCCCGCCCCGGCGCCCAATCGGCGAAATCAGCCGGCGGCGCCCACGATGCGAAGCACATCGGTCAACAACCACCACACCAGGACGAGCAGGATTCCGCCGGGCACGACGAAGCGAATCCAAACGAACAGCGCGCGAACGAGAGGATCGCGGTCGCGCCGCGCGATTTCGCGCAGTGCCCGGCCGCGGTCGATCGCCCATCCGAAGGCGAGTACGGCGAAGAGGGCGCCGAACGTTTGCAGGCCGGAGCCAAAGGCGAGGTCCCAGGGAACGAACACGCGCAGGTTCAGCGTGGGTGGCAGCGAGAGGAGCAGCACGAGTGCGGCGAGGAGCAGCGTCGCACGCGTGCGGCCGAGCCGTGTGTTGTCGGTCACTCCGGCGATGGCGACTTCGAGGGCCGCGATCGCGGAGAGGAGCGCGGCACAGAAGAGGCCGGCGAAGAAGAGCAGCGCGAAGATGCGTCCCGCAGGCATCGCGTCGAAGACGTGCGGCAAGGTTTCGAAGATGAGTGTGGGCCCGCTCGTTGGCTCGAGACCGAACGCGAAGAGGGCGGGGAAGATCGCGAGGCCGGCGAGCAGGCCGGCGGTCGTATCCGCACCGGCCGTCAGGAGTGCGGCCCGTGGCAGGTCGTGTTTCTGCTCGAGGTAGGAGCCGTACACGACCATGAAGGTACCGCCGAGCGCGAGCGAGAAGACGACCTGGCCGAGCGCGGCGACCATGACCGCGCCGCTCAGGTCCGACCACTCGAACTTGAGCAGGTACCAGTCGATGCCGGCGAACGCGCCCGGCAGCGTGACACCGCGGGCGATGAGCAGCAACAACACGACGAACAAGGCGGGAACGAGGATGCGGCTGGCCGCTTCGATGCCGCCGCGCAGGCCGCGGATCAGAACCAGCGCAGCACACGCGACGACGACGAACGTGGATGCGAATTGCAGCAGCCACGAACGTGCATCGAACCCGTCCGCCGGCGGCAAAACAGCTGTCGGATCGAACGGGGCGCCGAACAGACTGCCCGCCGCCGCGACCGCGTGCCACAACACCCAGCCCACGGCCGCGGAATAATAGGCGTTGGACAGGATCACGCCGCAGAAGAGAAACCAGCCCAGGGCCCGGCCGGCGGGCAGGCGAGTCCGCTCGAACGCGCCCATCGTGCCCCGGCGGGTGTGACGGCCGAGCGCCCATTCGGCGACGAGCGCGGGCACGCCGATCACCAGGATCAGCGCCAGATAGACGACGACGAAGGCCGCGCCACCGAACCGGCCGACGAGATACGGGAACCTCCAGAAATTCCCGAGGCCGACGGCGACGCCGACCATCGCGAGCACGGCCGCGGCCGTCGTCGTGAACGTCGGGCGCCCGGCGTCGGTGGCGCTCACGCGTCGGAACCCGAAGCGGCGCCGCGGCGTTCGATCGGCGACGGAGGAGATCGCCGATGACGCTGCTCACTCAGCTCCTGGTCGCCATGGCATTGACCATGGTGAGTGCCGACAACCTCGATCGTTTGCCGTTCGCGTCCGTCGGCGATCGTCTGCCGCCCGGCTGGCAGGTTCGCCCCGTACGCGGTGTTGGTCGTCCCACGACCGCGGTCGTCGAGGAAGGCGCTGCGCGCGCGATCCGCTTCGAGGCCACGCGCGAAGCCGCGTGGCACTGGGTCGAGCTCGAGTCGGAACGCGAGGCAAGTGGCGGCATGCTCGCCTGGCGTTGGCGCGTGGACGACGCCGTCGACGGCGCGAACCTGTTGGACGCCCGGGCCGATGACTCGCCCGCCCGCGTCTTCGTCGTGTTCGGTCGGCCCGGCCTGCTCTCGCGCCCGCGCGCCATCTTCTACACATGGGGCCGGACCGAACCGCAACTGGCAATGTGGCGCATGCGCGGCGACCCGTGGGCCGTCATCGTGCTGCGCAACGAGTCCGATGCGCAGGGCAGCTGGCTGGAGGAAATCCGCGATCCCGCCGCCGATTACCGCGCGGCATTCGGCAGCGAGCCGGGCAGAATCACGGCCGTCGGCTTCATGATCGATACGGATGCGACCGGCGAACGCGCTGTCTCGCTCCTCGGCGAGCTGACGTGGCTGCCCGGTCCGGTTCACGAGGACCGTGGATCGATGAGCGCCTTGACGACGCGACCCGTCGCGACCGCCTCGAGCGCGTCGTCGGCGTCCTTCAAGCCATAACGTGAGAGCGGAATCCGCGTCCACGGACGTGCCCGGTCCGGATCCGACAGCACGCGCACGGCGCGATGGAAGTGCGAGAAGTCGGATCCCCAGCAGGCGCGGACGTCGAGGTGTTTCCGGTTCAGGTCGAGGTGCGGATTGAACGTCACCTCGCCGTGATCCGTGTATTGACCGACGATGACAACGCGGCCGGCATCGCGCGTCGAACGCATGGCGTGCGTCACGGCATCGGGCGCGCCCGTCGCCTCAATGGTCACGTCCGCGCCGCGTCCACCCGTGCGCTCGCGGACCCAGTCCAGGCGAGCGTCCGGCGACTGCGTCGTGAAATCGAGCACGTGAGTCGCGCCCGCGTCGCGGGCCGCGCGCAGCCGCTCGGCCGGCGCTCCGATGCAGAGCACATCGGCGGCGCCCGCCATGCGCGCGAGGATGATCGCCGACAGACCGACCGGCCCGCTGCCCAGGACGAGCACGGAATCCCCCAGCACGGAGCCGGCGCGCTCGATCGCATGGAGCGCGGTGGGCAACGAGCAGCCGCCGGCCATGAACGCCTCGTCGCCGACCGGGCCGAGCGGCAGGATCCGCGTGCCCGCCTTCAGGTGGACCGCTTCCGCCCAGCCTCCGGTGAGCCCGTCGGCCGCCCCGTACGTGATGCCGTACACGCGCCGCTGCGGACACCGCGTCGTCGCTTTGCCGACGAGGCAGTACCAGCAGGCGTTGCACGTGCCGTGCACATCCAGGAACGTGACACGGTCACCCTCGGCGAGCAGCCGACCCTCCACATCCCGCAACGGGCCTCGAACGCGGGCCAGCCGGCCGACACTGACGTGGCCCGGAATGAGGGGGTAGGGAACGCCGGACAGGCGGCCGTCTCGAAGGTGCACATCCGTACCGCAGACCTCGCTCAGCTCGACGGCCAGAATCGCTTCACCGATGCCCAATTCCGGTTCCGGAAACGCTCGGACCTCGACGGGCGCGTGCGGCAGCGGGATCACGGCGGCGTGATGGGTCATAGTGTTCGGGGTGCGGGTTCACTGTCGCGCTCCGCGCTAGTATGGTAGCCTGAACGCCGGCCGGCCAATCACCGACCGCCCTCGAACGGAGGACCGCATGCCCGTCTTGCTGCCGCTGCTGCTCGCGTCCGTATCGACCTGTGTACCCGCGAACGGAACGGCGCCGTCCGAAACGCTCGAGGAGATGTACCGCGCCGGTGTGACCTTCGAGACCTTCCTCGCGAATGCGACCGGCCGTCGCGAGCTCTGGCAGCGCAACTGGCAGCGTGGCACGGTCCCGGAGCCGCTGGTGGAGCGGGCCCGGGCGACGGGTTCCTGGCGAATCCTCGTCATTGCCGAAGATCGCTGCAGCGATTCGGTCAACACGATACCGTACATCGCTCGCCTCGCGGAACTCGCGCCCAACATCGAGTTGCGCGTCATCGACTCGAAGCGCGGCCGCCCCGTCATGGAAGCGCATCGCACACCGGACGGACGTCCCGCTACGCCGACTGTCATCCTGCTCGATGCCGAGTTTCGCGAGGCCGGCTGCTGGATCGAGCGGCCCACCGAGCTGCAGACGTGGTGGATCGAGAACGAACGCACGCTCGACGACGACGAGCGGTTCCGTCGCAAGATGGCGTGGTACGACGAGGACGCCGGTGCGTCCACGCTGCGTGAGGTCGTCGAAATGCTCGAGCGCGCCCGATCGGGAGCGACCGCCTGCGCCGCCGGCTGAGCTTCAGCCCGAGGCCGGCTGCGTCGGACAACCTTCCGTCCGCCGCGTCCAGACCAGGTGCAGGATGCGCCAGGCCGTGCCGTCGCGGACCAGGTGCACGGCGTCCGTGCCGCAATGGCTGAAGCGGCCGCCGCGGTGGAACGTGTAGGGCGTCCACACCGCCGCGAGCGGGCCGTCCGCGCGAACGCGCGGATTCACCATCCGCTCGTCCAGCTCTTCGTCCACCACGAGACTCGCAAGGAACTCATCGAGGCTGCGCTCCTACATTTCCGCTGGCGAGCTTCGTGATGGCGCCGCAATGTGGGCGGCGGGGTGAAAGAGCTGGCGGGCCGCTGCGGTGTCCTTCTGGCGCATCGCGTCGAACAGCGCCTGCACGGCTTCGATCGCTTCGCGCTCCTGCGGGGACGGTACCGGGATCCGCTCGCCCCGCAACGTGCGCCGTCGAGCCAGGTCGAAGACGTCACCCGCCTCCAGGTAGTAGTAGCGTGCGCCATCGGCATCCGTCGTGTTGTAGAACGCGACGCGGCTGCGGCCGATGACTTCCGCCCGATCGCGCGCGACGACAATGGCCGTGCCCTCATCGATGCCGATTCCGAGCAGGTGCGGGTAGCGTTCGACTACGGCAAGTAGATCATCCTGGCGGTTGCGCGCCAGCAAGTGCTGGTCGACTGCGACGTCACGCAGGAAGCCGAAGCCCTCCTCGTGGCCCGCTGCCATCATGATGTGATTGCCTTCGGGCGCGCCCCGCACCATGTAAGTCGGCTGGATCGAAGCGCCGGCTGACGTCCCGCCGATCACGCCGCCGCGATCCAGCACCGCATTCAATTCCCGGAGTGCACGCGTCCCATTGTACGCATCGGCCAACCGCCACTGACGGCCACCCGGGATCCATACGCCGGTCGCCCGGCGCAACGGCTCGACGAAGTCGGCGCGGTCGGCAATGCGCGGGTCGCGCGTGTGCAACACCGTAAGGTCGCGCACGCCCAGCGAGCGAAAGACTTCGAGGCCCGACCAGTTCGCCGGGAACGTGTCCTGCTCGCCGGCCGTCGGGATGATCACGATCCGTGCAGCCTCGCCTCCGGCAAGTTCCACGAACCGTCCCATGATCTCCGGTCCGAGACGACCGCCGCCCGCGACGATCAGCGTGCCGTTCGTCGGACCGACCAGGTCGCCATCGAACGAACGGTCGACCGGACCACTACGGACTGCGCAGCCGGCGTGCGCGGCGACCAGCAGCAACAACAGCGTGCGTGAATTGCCGAGCGCCCTCATGGATTCGTTCCGCCGTTGAAGGTATCGTCCCCGCTGACCCTGTCCGTTCCTCTCCCCCCTCCCTCTCCCTGTCCCCTATCCCTATCCCTCTCCCTCGTTTCTATGGACGACATACGCATTGCGCTGCGCGGTCGGCATGAGCACGACATCCAGGATGTTGACGTGCTCGGGGCGACTCAGGATCCACGCGACGACATCAGCGATGTCGTCGCCGGTCAGGGGTCGAAGCCCCTGGTAGACCTTCGAGGCCCGATCGGAATCGCCGTGAAAGCGAACCACCGAGAACTCCGTCTCGACCAGGCCCGGGTCCACGCTGGAAACGCGGATGGGTGTGCCGGCGACATCGAGGTTGATGCCTTCCGTGAGCGCGCGCACGGCGAACTTCGTCGCTGCGTATACGTTGCCGCGCGGGTAGGTCAGGTGTCCGGCCGTGGATCCGATGTTGACGATGTGTCCGCGGCCGGCCTCGATCATCGCCGGCAGCAGCGCGCGCGTGACCCAGAGCAGGCCCTTCACATTGGTGTCGATCATCCGCTCCCAGTCGTCGGGATCGCCGGACTGAATGGGATCGAGGCCCGCGGCGAGGCCGGCGTTGTTGATGAGGGCGTGCGGCACGGCGCCGGCATCGAGCAGCGCGCTGGCCGCCTCGTTGACGGCGGCAAGGTCGCGGACATCGACGGCCGCGACGTGCACGTGCCGGCCGAACTCACGCTCGATGGAGTCGGCGAGGCGAGCGAGGCGGTCGATGCGACGAGCCCAGAGTACGAGCTCGGCGCCGTCGGCGGCGAGCCGGCGCGCACACGCTTCGCCGATCCCGGCGCTCGCGCCGGTGACGAGAACGGTCTTGCCGCCGAGAACGTTCACTGCCGCCGTCCGACGTGCGCGATGGCGCTGATCTCGACCTTGAAGCCGTGCAGCCCCGCACCGATGGTCGTGCGCGTCGGATACGGCGGCCGGAAGACTTCCGAGTAGACGCGGTTGAAGTCATCCCAGTCTTCGATGTCGCTGAGGTATGCCGTCACAGCGACGACATCGTCCAGCGTCGCACCGGCCGACGCGAGGACCGCACGGAGATTGTCGAGGACCTTTCTCGTCTGCTGAGCGACGCCCCCCTCGATCAGACCGGTGCGCGCGTCTTTGGGGACCTGGCCGGATACGAAGATGAGGTCGCCCGCGCGAATGGCGGGCGAATACGCGCCGGCGGGTGCGGGCGCACCCGCGATCGAGTCGACGGGACGCCAGGACCGACCTTCCGTCATGCGGGGACTCCGGGTTCGAGTGGACGAAACGGCCCGAATGAACGAATGACCGCGTCTTCCGGCGAAGGTGCCGCCTTGCGCGCCCGCCCGCAACCGACCACCATCTCGGGCGCCCGAACCGAGAGCCGCCGCGCGGTGGTGCGCAGTCGGTCGGGCGGGTGGCTGCGCCGATCCGGCCCTGTCGCGGCCGGAACGCGTCCAGGAGTGTGTGGATGGATCACGGGAACCCAGCGCTGATTGTCGGACTCGCCATGGCGGCCAGCGTGCTGGCTCAGGCGATCGCGCGGCATCTCCTGATGCCGGGCATCGTCGTGCTGCTCGCCGTCGGCGTGCTGCTCGGTCCGGACGTCGCGAATGTCATTCAACCGGCGTCACTCGGCCCCGCGCTGCGCGTGCTCGTCGGTTTCGCCGTCGCGGTCATCCTGTTCGAAGGTGGGATGAACCTCGACATCGGACGGATCCGGCGGGAGGGCCTCGCCATTCGCCGGCTCGTCACGTTGGGCGCCGTGATCATGGCCGTGGGCGGCACCCTGGCCGCGCACTGGATCATGGGGTGGGATTGGCGGCTGTCGGTCCTGTTCGGCACGCTGGTCATCGTAACCGGCCCAACCGTCGTCACACCGCTGGTCCGCCGACTTCGCCTGCGTGAGCCGATCGGCACGATCCTCGAGGCCGAGGGCGTCCTGATCGATCCGATCGGCGCCATCATCGCCGTCGTCGCACTGGAAGTTCTCTACGCATCCGAGACGTCGGTGGTGGAGGGCCTCGGGACGGCTGCGGTCGTGCTCGGCTCGGGCGCGCTCATCGGCCTCGTTGCCGGCGTCCTCATGGTGCTGATGCTGCGGCCGCGACGGCTCGTGCCCGCCGGTCTCGAGAACATTCTGATCCTGTCGCTGGTCATCGCGCTCTTCCAGATCAGCGAAGTGCTCCGCCACGAGAGTGGGCTGACCACCGTCGTCGTGGCCGGAATGGTCGTGGGCAATGTGAAGACGCGCGTCTCACGCGACCTGCTCGACTTCAAGGAACAGCTCACGGTCCTGATGATCGGGCTGCTGTTCGTGCTGCTCGCGGCGGATGTGAGGCTGCGCGATGTCTATGAGCTCGGCTGGCCCGCCGTGCTC
>JBFJPA010000078.1:0-12079 GCA_041617355.1 Longimicrobiales bacterium | reverse complement strand
CGACGAGACCGGCGCTGTCCTCCGCGCGCTGCGTGTCACGTCACCATCGACCTATCACGTGATCGACGCGGCCGGACGGATGCGTGCGTCCGCGGCCGCCGCCGACATCGCCGTGTTGTGGGGCGCCGCGTTGTCGGCAGAACCCGCTCCGAAGCGAATCGCCAGGCCGTAGCCGGGACGCAGACGCCTCGTCCCTCCGCGCGCCGCAGTGACAGGCGCGCCGCGGCGCCGCGTCGTATCTTTGGATCGGTCCCCCGATCCGTGGCCCCAGCCGGATGTGTGCGTCATGCGCCGACCCCGCACGCTTCACGTCATTGCCATCGTCTGCAGCGCGTTCGGTACCGCCATCCTCCACGTCAGTCCCGCACGTGCGCAGGATGGGGCTCGGGCCAGCCTCGTCGCGGCGCTCGACTCGGCGGCCCGCGAGCACGCGGCACACGCCATGGTCGCGGGCGTGTCCGTCGGCGTCGTGCAGGGTGGCGATACGCTGCTGCTGAAGGGATACGGCAAGGTCGACCTGCAGTGGGATGTGCCCACGCCTGCGAACGCGAGCGCGTCCTACGAGATCGGATCGGTGACCAAGCAGTTCACCGCTGCCGCGATCCTGAAGCTGGTCGAAGAGGGCAAGCTCGACCTCGACGAAGACTTCACGAAGTACCTGCCGGATTTCGAGACGCGCGGCCACCGCGTGCCGCTCCGCCGTCTGCTCGACCACACGTCCGGCATCAAAGGCTATACCGAGATGCCGGTGTTCCGCGAGATCGCGGCGACGAAGCTGCCGCGCGACTCCCTCGTCACGCTCATCGAGAACGAGCCTTTCGAGTTCGAGCCGGGCACGGCCCAGATCTACAACAACAGCGCGTATTTCCTGCTCGGCCTGATCATCGAGAAGGTGTCCGGCCAGTCGTACGAGGACTTCGTGCGGACTCGCCTCTTCGAGCCGGCCGGCATGAGCGCGTCATATTACTGTTCGGAGAGCGTGCTGAAGCCCGGCAAGGCGAACGGCTACGATGGCAGCCCCGCCGGGCTCGTCCACAAACGCCCGCTCGACCACACCTGGCCTTATGCGGGGGGCTCGCTGTGTTCGACGGTCGGCGACCTGATCCGCTGGAACCGTGCCTTGCACGGCGGACGCCTGCTATCGCCGGCGTCCTACTCTGCCATGACGACGCCGCAGCCGCTCGTCGATGGCTCTACCCTCGGCTACGCGATGGGCCTCGGCGTGGGCGAACGTGCAGGCGAGCGCGTCATCGCGCACGGCGGCGGCATCAACGGCTACCTCACTGATGTCAGCTACTTCCCGGACCGCGACCTGATCCTGGTCGTGCTGCAGAACTCGACGGGTCCGCGCGGGCCGGGCGCGCTGGTGTCCGCGTTTCAGACCCTGCTGCTCGGCACCGAGCCGCCGCCGACGGCCGTGCCGTTCAGCGGTAACCTCGATGCGCTCGTGGGCGAATACGCGGGACCGGCGCGCGGTACGCACATGCACATGACCGTGAGTCGCGATGGCGACCAGCTCGTGATGACCGTGAACGAGCAGAACGCGGCCCGGCCTGTTCATGTCGGCAACGACGAGTGGGTCGCGGGCGGACGTCGCTTCCGTTTCGTGATGGCCAACGGCCGCGCGCTCGAGCTGCGCATGATGGCCGGAGCGGCACACAACGTCTTGCGCCGTACGCGCTGACTCACTGCACGCCGTTCCGCAGGTGCCGTTCGAACAGCTCGAAGATCCTGCGGTATTCGTCCGTCCATGAGGACGGCACGACGAAGCCGTGGTCTTCGATGGGATACACCGCCATTTCCCAATCCACCTTGCCCAGCTCGATCAGCCGCTGGGCGAGTCGGACCACGTCGCTGAAGTGCACGTTGACGTCGACCATGCCGTGTGCGATCAACAGCGGGTCCTCCAGGCCTTCCGCGAAATAGATCGGCGAGGAACGGCGGTAGGCGGTCGAGTCGTCCTGCGGCAGGTTCAGGATGCGGCCGGTGTAGCCGTGGTTGTAGTGCGCCCAGTCGGTGACGGAGCGCAGGGCCGCCCCCGCGCCGAACCGGTCGGCCGCAGTGAACAATGCCATCAGCGTGATGAAGCCGCCGTACGACCCGCCGTAGATGCCGACGCGCTCGGGCTCGATGCCGAATTCGCGCTCGAGGTAACGCGAGCCGTCGACCTGATCGCTCAGGTCCTTGCCGCCCATATGACGGTAGATCGCCGTGCGCCAATCCCGGCCGTAACCCGCGGATCCGCGGTAGTCGATGTCGAGCACGGTGTAGCCGCGCGACGCGAGCAAGTGGTGGAACATGTACTCGCGGAAATACGATGACCACCAGTTGTGCACGTTCTGCAGGTAGCCGGCGCCGTGCACGAAGATGACGCCGGCGCCGTTGGGGCGTGCGCCGAGATCGGACGGCCGGTAGATGCGTGCCGGCACGCGGGTGCCATCCTCCGCATCGATGTGCACGATCTCGGGTGCGATCCACGGGAAGCTGAGCCACTCCTGTGTGGGCGAGGTTGTCACCTGCCGCGACGGTGCGCCCGGCCGGTTGTCCGCGAGGAAGAGGTCGGGCGGCCGGTTCGCGGTGGAGTGTACGATCGCGAGCCTGCTGCCATCCGGCGACACCGTGACGTCCTGGCGGCCTGACTCCCGCGTGATCTGCGTGCGGCCCGAACCATCGAATGCCATCTGCCAGAGGTGGACCTCGTGCGGCGAGCCCTCGTTCGTCGTGAGCAGCAGCCGGTCGCGTCGCGGCGCGATCTCGACGGAGTGCACCTCCCACGGCCCGCTCGTCAGCTGACGAAACCCCGTCCCGTCCGACTGTACGACGTAGAGGTGGTTGTATCCGTCCGCCTCGCTCGTGAACCATGCGCCGCGGTCGCCGGGGAGCCAGCCGGCGCAGGCGAGCCAGAACGCGCACGGACCGGCGACCCACGCGTCGTCGTTCAGGTGGTGCAATCGGGTGAGCGCTCCGGTCGCGGCATCGAAGCTCCACAGCCAGGC
Source organism: Longimicrobiales bacterium (assembly GCA_041617355.1). Classification (GTDB taxonomy): domain Bacteria; phylum Gemmatimonadota; class Gemmatimonadetes; order Longimicrobiales; family RSA9; genus JBFJPA01. Next base: position 9,083 of record JBFJPA010000078.1, on the reverse strand, counting down.
GTCCTTGAAGTCGGCCGCGCTGGCGCCGATCAGACCGTGTGTGCCCGCGTCGTTCCAGTCGATGAAGCGCAGGCTGCCGAGCGAACGGCCCCTCGCGGTGCTGTCCTCGCCGAACGCCGCCTTCGCGACGTCGAGCCAGCGGATCTCGCCATCGTTCAGCGAGACGATGCCGAGCCGGCCCGCTTCGCCCTGCGCATCGCCGACCTTCGTACGCATGTCCCGTGACTCGGTGTAACCCGATTCCGTGATCCAGAACGGGATCGGCGTGCGTTTCGCTTCAGGTCCGCCCGTGCGCGTCGTGGTGACGATGGCGTAGCGACCGTCGCGCTCGACGGCGAGACTGATGACGCGTTCGTTGCGGTCGAGATACGCCACCTGCAACGGGTCGGCCTCTCGCCTCGCCTTCTGTCTCGCCTCCGTACGTTCACGCTCGCTCGACTGGCGGCGGATATAATCGAACAGCTCGCGCTGCTGGTCGGCGAGGAACTTGCGCTGGCCCTGCGGCGGCGCCGGGTCCGACGGCGCGGGGCCCGTGCGAACATCGGATACCTGACGCAGGCGAGCGTCGGCGAGCCGCATCTCGAACAGGTTGTTGTCACTCAGGAAGTAGATCGAGCCGCCGTCCCGGCTCCAGACGGGACTCGAATGGGTTGCACGCGTATACGTGAGCGATCGTAAGGCGAGCGTGCGGCGGTCGATGAGCCAGAGGTTGCCGCCGTGTGTGACGACGCGCCAGCGGTCATCGGGCGAGCGCGGCCCGGGCGCGGTCAGCACGGCGAGGGAATCGGCCGCGGCCTCGTCCAGTTCTTCGAGTCCCGTTCCGTCCGCGCGGACGCGCCACGTCGTCATATCGGCATCCCACGCGCGGCCGCCCGGCTTCCAGCGGAAGTAGATCCAGCGGCCGTCGTCCGTCCACTGCACGTTGGACGGTCCCTGCCCGACGTGCTCGGGGCCACGCATGATGTTCGCGATGCTCAGGTCGAAGCGGGTCGCGAGCTGTGTCGCCGGCTGCGCAGACGCGATGCAGGGTGCGGCCGCGCAGACGACGGCGGTGGCAAGGAAAAAGCGTACGGACGCCATGACGGGACCTCTTCCTTTCTGTTGCTCCGGGCAGGACGGCAGTTCGGTGCGCGATCAGTCTCCGAAGGAAACGCCCAGATCCCTGGCCGTGAGGACCGTGTCCGAATCGACGGGCACGCGTTTCATCCGGTCGATCGCCTGGTCGAGTGGTACGGCGCGAATCTCCGGTGGATCGAGCGCGACCATGGTGCCGAACTGACGTTGTTCGACGGTGCGAACGGCCGCGGCGCCGAAGCGCAGCGCGATGAGCCGGTCGTACGCCGTCGGCGAGCCCCCGCGCTGCAGGTGGCCGAGCACGAGCGCGCGAGATTCGCGGCCCGTGCGCTCCGTGATCTGGCGGGCCACACTCTCGGCCACGCCACCGTAGCGCGCGCTCTGCCCCGGCTTTGCGCCTTCCACGAACGACTGCTCACCGTCCACGGACACTGCGCCTTCCGCCACGACCACGATCGCGAACGTGCGGCCGCTCGTGTAACGTCGCTCGATCTTCTCACAGACGTGATCGATCGAGTACGGGATCTCGGGAATCAGGATGACGTCGGCGGAGCCACTGATCCCGGAGTGCAGCGCGATCCAGCCGGTGTGGCGGCCCATCACCTCCACGACCATGACGCGTTCGTGGCTCTCGGCCGTCGAGTGCAGCTTGTCGATCGCGTCGGTCGCCGTCTGCACGGCCGTGTGGAAGCCGAACGTGACCTGCGTCACGGCGAGATCGTTGTCGATGGTCTTCGGCACGCCGACGATGGGCAGGCCTTTCGCCGCCAGCTGGTTGGCAATGTGCAACGAGCCATCGCCGCCGATGGCGATGAGGGCGTCGAAGTCGTGCTTTCGGAAATTGCCGACGAGCTCGTCCGACCGGTCCACCGTCGAGCGAATGCCGGTCGCGTCGACGGTCGGCCACTCGAACGGGTTGCCGCGGTTCGTCGTGCCCAGGATCGTGCCGCCCAGGTGCGTGATGCCACGGACCGAGTCCCGGTCGAGCCGCACGATCGCGTCATCACCGAGCAGCGCACCGTACCCTTTGCGGATGCCGAAGACCTCCCAGCCTCGCCGGTTCGCCGCCAGCACGACCGCCCGGATGACGGCGTTCAGGCCCGGCGCGTCGCCGCCACCGGTGTTCAGCGCAATACGGTGGATCCTCGAGTCGGGCAAAGGGTGTGCTCGGGTTCGGGTGGGAGGCCGGCCGCCGGATGGCGCCGGATCGCGGCCCGCCCGCCGGGCCGGCCGGGGAAACGGCGCGAACCGTAGCGGTCCCGGCGCGGGCATGTCAACCAAATGGGTCGAGCGTCCGAAGCTTGGATGAAGGGGGTTCGTGCCATCCCGACGGATGGGCGGCCGGGGTCCGCCTCGCCATGCGCTCGCGTCGCTCGCCGAGAACCGGCTATATTCGCGTACAAACGCAAGATCCGGGAGCGTCGCACGGGGCGTGCCCGGGCCGGCCGAAGGAGCGCACCATGCCCACGGAAAAGGACGTCCGTCGAGCACTGCGGAAGGTCAAGGACCCTGAGTTGAACCTCGACCTCGTCGTGCTCGGCCTCGTTTATGACATCGAAATCATCGACTCACACGTGAAGGCTTCGATTTCCCTGACCTCGCCGTTCTGCCCGGTCGCCGGGCAGATCCTCGAGGATGCACGCACCGCCATCGAAGGCGTGGAAGGTGTGGAATCGGCCGACGTCGAGCTTACGTTCGAACCACCGTGGTCTCCGGAGCGGATCGATCCGATCATCCGGTCCTCGTTAGGGTTGTGAGATGAACGCAGCCAGTCGCAACGTCAACCTCGAGTGGCGGGAGGCCGGGAGCGGCAAGCCCCTGATTCTGCTGCACGCGTTCCCCCTGAACTCCGCCATGTGGGGCAAACAGCTGGCCGGGCCGCCACCCGGCTGGCGCCTCATCGCGCCCGACCTGCGCGGATTCGGCGGCAGTCCGGACGCCGACGATGCCGTCTACACGATGGATCTGATGGCCGGCGATGTCGTCGCGCTGATGGATCGCCTGCAGCTTCGCAGCCCTGTAATCTGCGGCATCTCGATGGGTGGTTACGTCGCACTCGAGATGTGGCGCCAGCATCCGGACCGTGTGCGCGCGCTGATCCTGGCGGACACGCGGGCGGGTCCGGACTCGCCGGAGGCGGCGCGGGCGAGGGAGCGACTGGCGCAGCGGGTCGAGAAGGAAGGGATCGATGTCGTCATCGAGACCATGTTGCCCAAGCTCCTGTCCACGACGACGCGATATCACAACAAGGGCATTGTGTCGGCGGTCGCCGCGATGATGAAGGAAGCGGGGCCCGGCGCCATTGCGCGCACGCTGCGCGGCATGGCCGCGCGCCGCGATTCGGAGCCGCTGCTGCGCACCATCTCCGTGCCGGGCCTGGTTGTGGTCGGCGCCGAGGACGTCATCACGGGCCGCGGCCAGTCGGAGTTTCTCGCGCGCAGCATTCCGGGTGCGTGGCTCGAGACGATCGACGACGCAGGACACCTGCCGCCGATGGAGCGCGCAGACGAGTTCAATCGCGTGGTGAAGACGTTCCTGTCGCGGTTGCCCCAGGTCGCTCACGCCTGAGGCCACTCCCCGTCACTCGTCCATCAGGTCGAGCTGTTCCCGGCCGGCGCGCTTCGATGTGCCGGCCGGTTCCTCGTTGGGCTCCTCCGCACCCTCGTCTTCGCCTTCCTGCTCCCGCTCGCTGGCGACACGCGCGACTTCGACCACCGGATCGTCGTCCTCGCCCTTTAGGACGCGCTTGCCCTGTGTGGCCCGGCCCTGCTCGGGCACGTCATCGGCCGTGATCCGGACCGGGCGGCCGCTCGCGGTGATGACCATCAGCTCGTCACCGGGCAACAGCTCCTTGGCCGTGACGAGCGGCCCGGTCTTGTCCGTCACATCGAGGGTAATCGTGCCGAGCCCGCCGCGCTTCTGAACCGGATACTCGCCGAGCGGCGTGCGTTTCGCGTAGCCGTGCGCCGTGACCGTGCACAGCGTCGCGTCCCGTCGCACGACGACCATGCCGATCACCGCATCGCCCTTGCGCAACGACATGCCTTTGACGCCCTGCGTCGCCCTGCCCATGGCTGGCACGTCGGTGTCGGGGAAGCGGATGGCGCGGCCCTGCCGCGTGACGAGCACGATGTCGGCGCCGGACTCGGCGAGCTGCACGTCGAGCACGCGGTCTTTCGACTGCAACTTGATCGCGGCGATGCCGCCCGCGCGGATGTTCGCATACTGATCGAGCGTCGTACGCTTGATGGTGCCGCCCGCCGTCAGGAAGAGAAGGGACCGGTCCTCGTCGAACGTCGCGACCGACACGAGCGCGGCCACTCGCGCGCCTTTCTCGAGTGTGAGCAGCTGGGCCAGTGACCGGCCCCGGCTGGATGGTCCGCCTTCCGGCACATCCGACACGGCCACCGCGTGCGCCTGGCCCGTGTCCGTGAAGAACACGAGCGTCTCGGTCGACGTCGCGAAAAAGACGTGCTCGAGGAAATCCTCCTCATAGCGATCCATGCCGGCGAGCGCGCGGCCGCGCGAGATGCGCCGCCGGTACAGCTGCATCGGCACACGCTTGATGTAGCCTTCGTGGCTGAGCGTGATGACGACCTGCTCTTCGGCCTCGACGTCTTCGACCTCGAATTCGTCGGCGTCCGCGATGATCGTCGTCCGTCGTGCATCGCCGTGCGCTTCCACGATCGCGTCCAGCTCCTCGACGAGCAGCTCCAGTTGCCTGGCCTTGCTCTTCAGCAGCGTGTCCAGGCTCCGGATCTGCTTCTTCAGGTCGCGCAACTGGCTGCGCAGGTCGCTTACTTCCAGCGCCGTCAGCCGCGCCAGCCGCATGTCGAGAATGGCCTTGGCCTGAACGGCCGTCAGCTCGAACCGCTCCTGCAGCCGCGTCGAGGCTTCGTCCGGGTCCTTCGCCTTGCGGATGATACGGATGACCGCATCGATGTTGTCGAGGGCGATGAGCAGGCCTTCCACGATGTGCGCCTGCTGCTTCGCCTGCTCCAGCTCGAATGTCGCACGGCGCGTGATGACCTGGATGCGGAAGTCGCGGAACCGCTCGAGCATCTGCTTCAGGCTGAGCTCGCGCGGCACGCCGTCGTCGAGCGACAACATGATTGCGCCGAACGTCGCCTGCAGGTGCGTCTGCCGATACAGCAGCGAGAGGATGGGCGCGATCTTGGCCGCGCGCTTCAGCTCGATGATGAGACGCATGCCGTCGCGGTCAGATTCATCGCGCAGGTCCGCGGCGTCCGGCAGTTTGCCGGCGCGCACGAGTCCCGCGATCTGGTCGATGACGCGGGACTTCGAGACACCGTACGGCAGCGCCGTGATGACGAGTTGTTCCTTGCCGCCGCGACGGACTTCCTTCTGTACGGCGGCGCGCATGACGATGCGGCCGCGGCCCGTCTCGTACGCGTCGCGAATACCGTCCGCGCCGAGGATGAACGCGCCGGTCGGGAAGTCCGGCCCTTTCACGTGCTTCATCAGGTCGGCCACCGTACAGTCGGGGTGGGCGACGAGGTGCTTCAGCGCGCCCGCGACTTCGCGCAGATTGTGCGGCGGAATGTTCGTCGCCATGCCGACGGCGATGCCGCTGCTGCCATTGACGAGCAGGTTCGGGAACTTCGCGGGCAGGACCTTCGGCTCTTTGAGCCGATCGTCGAAGTTCGGCGCGAAGTCGACGGTGTCCTTGTCGATGTCGGCGAGCAGCTCGCCGGCCAGGCGAGTCAGACGCGCTTCCGTGTACCGGTACGCTGCTGCGCTGTCGCCGTCGATCGAGCCGAAGTTGCCCTGGCCATCGACGAGCGGATAACGCAGTGAGAAGTCCTGGACCATGCGCACGAGCGCATCGTAGACCGCCATGTCGCCGTGCGGGTGATACTTGCCCAGCACATCGCCGACCACCGTCGCGCACTTCTTGAACGGCCGGCCCGCGGAGAGCGCGAGCTCCTGCATCGCGTACAGGATGCGTCGGTGCACGGGCTTGAGGCCGTCGCGCACGTCGGGCAGCGCGCGCTGCACGATCACGCTCATGGAATAGTCGAGGAAGGACTGCTGCATCTCGTCCTCGATGAGGCGAGGCAGTACTTTCTCGTAACGCTCGGGCGGCATGCTCGACATCGCTCGCGTCCTGGTCGGGTCGGGGAACGGGCCGGCGGGAAGCGTCCAGCCGGCCCGGAATCATACGAAGTACCCCGATCCCGCGCGCGTGTGCCCGCGCGCGGGCGCGCGCTCCCGAGACTCTTTTGCGCCCGAGAGCCCATGTGCGCCAATCGACCCCTGCTCGTCCTGGCCCTGGGCGCCTCCTGCACGGTTGGCGGGGGCGAGGCCGGGCCCGCGGAGCGCGACAGCACCGTCGTCCACCAAGGCGCCAGTGTCGCCCTCCGGATCGTCGAGAATCCGTCCAACCCGGTGGCGGCCCTACCCCGCCGTGTCGTGGCCGACTCGCCGAGTCTCGACCTCGGCGGACCGGATGCGCCGCCAGAGGCCAGCCTGTTCCGCATTCGCGGGGCCGTTCGCCTCTCGGACGGCCGGATCGTGGTCGCGGACGGTGGGAGCGCCAGTCTGAAGATTTTCGACCCGGCGGGTGGGCTGGCGGGGACGATCGGGCGGGAGGGCAGCGGGCCGGGCGAGTTTCGCGAGCCGCGCTTCCTTGCCCGGCTCCCCGGCGATTCGCTGCTCGTCTTCGACATCGGGCTGGGCCGCCTGACGGTGTTCGGGCCGGACGGCGAGATCACCCGGGAGGCGCGGATCGGGGCTGCACCCCGGTCCCCGGCGTCGAGCGTGATGGGTGTGTTCGGCGACGGCTCCGTCCTGGCCCGCGGCTTCATCGACCTCGGCGACCGGGTGCCCATCGGGCTCGAGCGACCCGTCAGTGCCCTGTACCGCCTTTCGGCCGACGGGACTCTCCTCGATTCGCTGGGGTCCGTGGTCGGCGGCCAGTCCTACTTCTTCCCGTTCGACGACGGCGGATTCAGCGTCTACACCCCGCCGTTCGCGCGCACCTCGGAGGTATTCGCGACCGCGGACCGGGTCGTTCTGGGCGACTCGGATCGGCCGGAGATCCGGATCCTCACGCCGACCGGCCGGCCGTCGCTATGGATCCGCTGGCCGGACGACGCGCGCAGCGTCGACGCTGCCGCGATCGCGCAGGCGCGTGAGTACCAGCTCGGCGAGACGCGCGGCGAAACGCAGCAACGTCGGATCCACGAGATGTTCCGCGACATGCCGATGCCGTCGCGCATGCCGTCGTTCGCCCGCGTCCGCGCGGCGCAGAATGGCGAGATCTGGGTGGAGACGTATCGGCCGCCCTGGGAGTCCGCCGCCGCGGACTGGCGCATCTTCGAGCCGGGCGGCCGGCTCATCGCGCGCATCACGCTTCCGGGCCGCTTCACGCCGAGCGACATCGGCGACGGCTACGTCCTCGGCATCTGGCGCGATGCTCTCGACGTCGAGCGCGTTCGCCTCTACGAGGTCCGCGACGGCGGCCGCTGAAACCACCCTCAGAGCCAGCCTTTCCGTCGGAAGAACGCGAGCATTCCGCCCGCGATGGCCAGCATGATCACCCAGAGCGACGGATACGCCCACCACCAACCCAGCTCCGGCATTCTCTCGAAGTTCATGCCGTACACGCCGACCAGGAAGGTGAGTGGGATGAACATGGTCGCGATAATGGTGAGGACCTTCATCACCTCGTTCATCCGGTTGCTCACGCTGGACAGGTAGATGTCCATGAGACCGGAAACGATATCGCGCAGGGTCTCCACCGTGTCCATCACCTGGACGGTGTGGTCATAGGCGTCGCGCAGGAAGACGCGCGTCTCGGCGCTGATGCAGCGCGACGGGTCCCGGACCATGGCGTTCAACACGTCACGCAGCGGCCATACGGCGCGCCGCATCACCAGCAGCTCCCGCTTCACCGCGTAAACGCGACGGACCGTCTCACGATCCGGGGCCGTCACGACTTCCTGTTCGAGCGCGTCGATGTGTTCGCCGAGTGATTCGAGCACACCGAAATAGCTGTCGACGATGGCATCGATGAGGGCGTAGGCGAGGTAATCGGCGCCACGTCCGCGCAGTTGGCCCTTCCCGTCCCGAATCCGCTGGCGCACCGGATCGAAGACATCGCCTTCGGCTTCCTGGAACGAGATGACGAAGCGAGGCGTCAGGTACAGGCTGACCTGCTCTTCGGCGATGACATCGTGGCCCGGCTCGAGCGTCAGCATGCGCAGCACGATGTAGACGGCGTCGTCGCCGTACTCCTCGAGCTTGGCCCGCTGACCGACGCTGCCGATGTCTTCGCGAACCAGCGGGTGGATGCCGGCGTCCTGGCCGATGCGGCTCAGCATGTCGGTGTCGTGCAGTCCAGTGACGTCCAGCCAGGTCACGTCCAGTGCGGGCTCCGTGCGCGTCAGTCGGTCGTACGTGTCGCCGGTGTGCTCGTGCACGACGCTGTTATCGTATTCGAACCAGCGCAGGCGGACGCGCTCGATGCGACGCAGCCCGGTGTGGACGACCGTCCCCGGCGCGGCGCCGCGGGCCTTGCCCTTGCGTCGCAGCAAGCGGCCGATGACGGGCATGCGCTGCCCGGTGTGACGCACGGCGCCGGAGATGGCGCCTGCGATGTCGTTCCTGGTCATGTCGGTTCCTCGCGGGCGGTGGGGTCCGGCGAATCGGCGAAGTGACAGGCACTGGCGTGTTTGGTGGAGCGGTATTCGAGCGTCGGCTCCTCGGACGCACAGCGGTCCCGGGCCAGCCAGCAGCGGGCGCGAAAGCGGCATCCGGTCGGCTGCGCCGTCGCATGGAGCGCCGGGTCGTCGACAGGCAGGTATCGCAACGATCCGCGCCGCTGCGGCGCGCGGGCCGGCTCGGCCGCGAGCAACGCACGCGTGTACGGGTGACACGGGTTTCGCAGGATCTCGTCCACGCCACCGATCTCGATGATGCGACCCAGGTACATCACGGCGACGCGGTGAGCCAGGCTGCGCACGACATCCAGGTCGTGTGCGATG
>JBFJPA010000077.1:0-12092 GCA_041617355.1 Longimicrobiales bacterium | reverse complement strand
GTGACCGCCCACACCGATCGCGCCGGCCGCCATCACGATGTCATCGGTGCCGCCCAGTACCGGGTAGTTGTGCGTCGGCACCATGATCGGCTTGTTGTACTTCGCGATCAGCCGCTCGTAGATGACGGTCGTCGTCAGCCGGCCGTCGCGCAGCGTGTAGGGTCGCGTGATGTTGCTGCAGTGTTCGAGCCAGGCCAGGTCGACCTTCGGGTCCTTGAGCGCCTCGATCACCGCCTCGGTCTGGCCGTAGGCGGCACACCCCTCGGCCATGTTGACCAGCTGTGAGCCCGGCGCGACGCCATCGAAACGGCCCTTCTCGCCGCGGCTCGCGACGGCCGCACCGACGACGAGTGTCGCGTGGGATGCAGCGCCCACGTTCAACGCGACCTGGCGCTTCGTCTTGTCGATCTGGATGGCGAAGCCGACCGACTCGCGGACCGAGGTCTCCGGCTTGTCCTTGCCGAATACGCCGAACTCCGGTCGTGTCCGGAAATCCGTGAGCGCCTTTTCGTTCTGGAAGCTGCCGTCCTGATCCGTGTCGACCCAGACATCATCGGTCCGGTCATCCCAGAGCACGGCGAACAGCCGGCTCGAGCCGTCCGGGTTGCCATCCCGGTTCAAGTCGCCGTTCAGGCCGTTGCGAGAGAGCGAATCGAACTTCGCCTCATCGAGCAGCTCGATGCGGAACCGCCCGTCGCGCGGCGCCGTGTAGGTCCGCTCCTGGTACACGAACTGGCCGGCCGTGGCGGTGACCGTGTCGGTCATGCGCAGCCAACGGCCGTCCGGTTCTTCCTCGCTGTCGAGGACCGTCTGATAGCCCACGATCTTGGGCACCGGCTTGCCGTCGAGCGTCAACGCGCTCTGCAGCTCGGGCAGCAGCGGGTCCATGCTCATGTCGATCATGGCGAGTGTCACGCCACGACCGTCGAACGTGGGGTTCGCGCGACGCCATTCGAGTGCGCGCAGATCGCCGAGCGGGTCGTACCGGTTCGTGATCGGGTACCAGGACAGGAGCGGTGGCGGCCAGTCCCGCTTCTTCGTCGTGTCCGTCGGACTGATCTCGTTCTGCGCGCCGCCGCCGCCGCCGTCCTGTCGCGTCGGCGTCACCGAAATGCTCAGGCTGTGCACGGACGGGTGGGCCGCCAGCGCTTCCACCTGATCCACCGGCAGGCGGGCCCGCAGGTAATCCACGTCGTCGCTGCGATACTGCACCGTGCCGCCCATGGTCGTGAGGGTTCGCGCCACGGCGGCGTTTCTGCCCGGCATACTCGCGACGATGACCAGTACGTCGCCGGCGTCTTTGGCCCGCGCCGCGGCCAGCTCGCTGCGTGCGTCCTTGAAGAGGAACGGCCGGCGCGCGGTCTGGGCGGACGCCGCGCTGGCTGCCACCAGCAGGATCAGGCTCGGGACGAGTCGAATGACGCGCATGGGAACCCCGTGGGATCGGGCGGTGGGTGGATCGGTCCATTCGCGGATTCCGCGCAATCTAGCAGTCGCCTTCGGCCGCAACAGAGGGACACCCTGCGGACCGGCGTCCTGGGGGAGCCTCGATTGACCTGAAAAACAGGAGCGGCACCGTGCGGTGCCGCTCCTCCTTCACGCGCCGGCCAGCCGGACTGTTACGGTTTCGGATCCAAAATCTTCTCGATCTCCACGCGCATGTCGCGCAGATGCAGCCGCGTCATGTCGTCGCCGGCCCGCCCGATCGCTGTCTGAATGGCGCGATCGAGGTCGCTCAGGTGGCCACGCAGCACGGCCCGCGAGTCGTTCGCGAAACGGGGCGGCTGGTTCTGTGCGCCGAATGGGATCGCCTGGGCTTGCGTCGGTGCCGGCGGATTGAGCGTTCGGCCGACCGCCTCCAGGTAGGCGCGCTGCAGGTTGCGACGGTACGGATCGATGCGCACGCTGCCGCCATCCAACTCGCCCCACACGCCCCGCCGCAGGTCCGCCGTCAGATTCGCGATCGTGTACGCCTGACCTGGCCGCGACATCGCCTCGTATTCGATCAGGCGGATCACGCGTTGTTCGTTGAACAACGAATTCAGCACGCCGACCTGGGCCTGCCGGATGCGCGCGAGCACGCCGTACGCCTCGATGCGGCGGAGCACATCCGGCCGCAGCAGGAAGTCCGGCACACGGAACGCATTGTCGTTCAGGTATTGCACGGCGCGCCGCTGTTCGCCGCGCGTCAGCGGCTCGAAGCGGATGCCCGTGCCGTACTTCTCCTGCGTGCGCGCGCCGCCCACGGCCGCGGCGACGTGGCCGTTGTAACGGCCCCACTGCGAGACGACGTTGCCGTACAACTCGTTCAGCAGCTCGTAGTTCTCGCCCGGCTTCTCCGCGACCTGGATCAGCGATGCCGCCACGCGCTCCAGGTTCTTCATGCCGAGCGCGCTCGACTTGACGGCGTCCTCGTCGCCCACGGCCTCCGTCAGGTCTTCCGGGTCGTTGGGCGAGTCATCCGTCGTGAAACGGAACCACGGAATCGTGTCCTGCATCCGCGCCCACTGGTCGAGCGTACGCCGTTCGTCATCCGGTGTGCGTGCGCCTTGAATCGGCCTGTGCCCCCACATCACCGCGAACCTGTCATAGGGACCCACGCCCGGAATGAGTAGCTCCGGCGGAATCCTGTCTTCCGGCTGTGCCACGTAGTTGAAGCGCGAATAGTCCATCAACGTGGCCACGTGGCCACCCATCCGGCGCAGGAAGTTCGCGCTGCGCACGCTGTCAGCCGGGTACATCGCGCTGGCCTTCATGTTGTGCGGGAAGCCGATGGCGTGGCCGACCTCGTGTGCGACGACGTATTCGACGAGCTTGCCCATCAGCGAATCCGGCAGGGGCATGACGCGAGCGCGCGCGTCGAGCGGCGACACCTGCACGAAGTACCAGTTGCGCAGCAGATTCATGACGTTGTGGAACATGTTCACTTCGGCCTTGAGGATCTCGCCCGTGCGGGGGTCCGCCTGCTGGCCGCCCGTCGCGTTCTGCGTCGTGGACGGACGCCAGTAGATGATCGAGTAACGGCCGTCGTAGGGGGACCAGGACGAATCGGCGGGATCCGCGATGCGGCCGACGATCGCGTTGCGGAAGCCGGCCTCCTCGAACGCCGGCTGCCACATCTCGATGCCCGACTTGACCCAGGGCACGAGCCATTCGGGTGTCGCCGGATCGATCCAGAACTCGATCGGCCGGACCGGCTCGCTGACAGCCGCGTTCGCATCCCGCTTCTCGAGCCGGAACCGGCGGATGAACCGCCGCGTCTCCGCGCGGTGCTCCGGCCGGCTGTAGTCGATGGTCTGCACGGAGATGTAGCCGACGCGCGAATCCCAGAGCCGCGGCATCATCGGCTGCGCGGGCAGCGCACGGAAGCTCCAGTGCAGGCGAGCCGACTGCGCGCCGCGCGGCTGTTGCGCAGCGCCGGGCGGCGTCGGCTGACCCGGCCCCGTCTGCGGCGGCTGCTGTGTGCCCGTCTGCGTCGCTTCGACCGCGACGTTCTCGGGGAACGCGCGCACCCACTCGATGAAGCTGCGGTCCGCCTGGATGCCGGTCACGCCGGCGAACTCGACGATGTTCGTCGTGAACAGCCGGGACGCGTCGATGACCGCCGCGCTGTCGGGGCCGAACGCCTCCACGTTGAAGCTGGCGACGATGTCACCCATGCGCATCGCGTCGACCGCGCGCGCAATGCTCGCATCCGGACTCGCCGCGACCTGATACTGCTTCGAGCGGAGCAGGACGCGGTTGCCTTGACGCTCCCAGACGGCGTTGAAGTTGGCCTGTGAGCCGGTACCTGCCGCGAGCCGCCGGATCACCAGCATCTCCCGGCCCAACGCGGAGGCTGGCAGCTCGAAATACAGGCGATCGTTGATTCGGTGTGTCGTGAAGAAGCCGCGGCTGGTCACCGCCTCGGACGTGATGACGCGATTGTACGGCCGTGGTTGAGCCGGTGGACGAGCGCCGGGACCGCCGGCCGTGTCCGCTTGCGGCGCGCCGGCCGGACGGGGCGCCCCGGCCGGAGTCGCCGCCGCTGGGGGCGCCGCAGGGCGCGGTGGCGTCGGCTCGGCCCGCCGCGCGCACGAGGCGACGACCGTCAACGATAGCGCCGCCGCCAGGATCCGACTCGTCCGTTGGACTCGCGTCATGTCGAACTCCGTGAACCGATTCTGGAAGGAGAAACGACGGCGGCGCCGTTGCCCCGTCGTCGAACGAGATGGCCAATGTTTCGGCCACACTCAGCCGCGTAAAGACCTCCGTGTTGACGCTGCAGCCGGGCCGGACGTTGGCGGATGGGGCCAACGCTCCGTCCGGACCGTGCGTCTGGTGGGAATCCGGGGCGAGGCCTATGCTGACCCGAATTCACTCCGTCGTTTCCGGGCGGGGTCCGGCCCGCCTGTTCGCATCCACTCATCCACAGGAACCGTGGCATGTCCAGGATCCAGCGATTCCCGCGCCTCCATCCGGCGCTGCTCGCGGTGCCGCTGCTGTTGGCTGCGGCGTCCCTGAGCGCGCAGCCGCCGGGGACCGACAACGGCCCGCGGCGGGCCACGCTCAATGTGTCCGACGATCCCTTGCTCCGCCCGTTCCGTTGGCGCCAGCTCGGCCCGATCGGTCAGGGCGGCCGCGTCAACGACATCGCCGTCGTGGAAGGCGACTCGAAGACGTTTTACGTCGGCTTCGCGACGGCCGGCCTGTGGAAGACGACGAACCGCGGCATCACGTTCGAGCCCATCTTCGACCGCTACGGCACGCACTCGGTCGGCGACATCGCGATCGCGCCGTCGAACCCGAATATCGTCTGGGTCGGCAGCGGCGAGGCCAACAACCGCCAGAGCTCTTCGTTCGGCGATGGCATCTACAAGTCGACGGACGCCGGCAAGACGTTCACACACATGGGGCTGCGCGCCACACAGTCGATCGCCCGCGTGATCGTGCACCCGACGAATCCGGACATCGTCTGGGTCGCCGCTATGGGCCACCTGTTCGGCTCGAATCCGGACCGCGGCGTGTTCATGACGACCGACGGCGGACGCACCTGGCAGAAGACGCTGTTCGTCGACGAACACACGGGCGCGACGGAGCTGGTCATCGATCCCGCCAACCCGGACCGGCTCTTCGCGGCCACGTACCAGCGCATGCGCACGGCGTGGGGCTTCAACGGCGGCGGTCCCGGCAGCGGCATCTGGCGCTCCGACAACGGCGGCCGAACCTGGACGCGGCTCGAGGGCAACGGCCTGCCGCGCGGCACCATGGGCCGCGTCGCGCTCGACATCGCACGCTCGAACCCGCGCATCATGTATGCGCAGATCGAGGTCGCGGCCGACAAGGAGCAGCCGGTCGCCCAGCCGCAGGGCGGACAGCAGCAGGGGCCCGGAGGCGGCGGCTTCGGCCAGGGCCAGCAGAACCTGCCGCCCGACCCGCAGCTGTCCGGCGTCTGGCGCTCCGATGACGGTGGCGCGACCTGGCGCTTCCTCAACAACCACAACGTGCGGCCGATGTACTTCTCGCAGATCCGCATCGATCCGACCAATCCGGAGATCGTGTACACCGCCGGCGTGCAGGCCTACAAGTCGATCGACGGTGGCAAGACGTTCAACGAGCTGGATGGCCTCGGCCACGTCGATCACCACGCCATCTGGATCGACCCGAGCGATGGTGACCACGTCATGTTCGGCAATGACGGTTCCGTCGACGTGAGCTGGGACCAGGGCAAGTCGTGGGAATCGCTGCGCAGCTGGGCCGTCGGTCAGCCCTACCACGTGTCCGTCGACATGCGCCGGCCCTATTACGTCTGTACGGGCCTGCAGGACAACGGCAGCTGGTGTGGCCCCTCCTCCGTGCGCGGCAACACCATCCTCGCCGAAGACTGGTACGGCGTCGGCGGCGGTGACGGCTTCTATACGGCCGTCGATCCCACCGACCATACGATCGTCTACTCCGAATCGCAGAACGGCAACGTTCGCCGCTACAACCTCAGCACGGGCGACAACACATCGATCCGGCCGCGCGGTCGCAGCCAGGGCGGCCCCGGCGGTGGTGGAGGGGGCGGCGGTTTTGGCTTCGGCTTCGGCCAGCAGCAGCCGCAGAGCAGCAACATTGTGCCCGAGCCGGCCGAGAACGTGCGCTTCCGCTTTAACTGGAACACGCCGTTCACGTTGTCACCGCACAATCCGAGCATGATCTACGTCGGCGGCGACCGCCTGTTCATTTCGAGGGACCGCGGCGACACGTTCACGATGACGCAGGATCTCTCGAAGGGGATCGACCGCGACACGCGCGAGATCATGGGCATGAAGCTCGACATGCCGTCCTGCGGCCGCGGACGCGGCTACGGCCGCGCCTGCGTCAACTCGCAGAACGACGGCATCAGCGCCTACGGTACGATCACGACGGTATCCGAGTCGCCCGTCCTGCCAGGTGTGCTCTGGGTCGGCACGGACGACGGCAACGTCCAGGTCAGTCGCGACGGAGGCACGAGCTGGACCGAGGTCGGCAGGAACGTGCCGATGAACATCGCGACCGACGACGGCGACGCCTTCACACTGCCGGAGTACTACGTCTCGCGCGTCGAGGCCTCGCACTTCGATGCCGCGACCGCGTACATCGCCGTGGACGGCCACCGCAGCAACGACCTGCGGCCCTACGTCTTCGTGACCCGGGACTACGGCGCGAGCTGGACCTCGATCTCGCTCGGCCTGCCCGACTATGGCAACGTCAACACGATCCGCCAGGATCCGAGGAACCGGAACCTGCTCTACGTCGGCACCGAGTTCGGATTCTTCATCTCGTTCGACGAAGGTCAGTCGTGGAAACGGTTCATGAACGACCTGCCGGTCGTGCGCGTCGACGACGTGCTCGTGCACCCGCGCGACAACGACCTGGTCATCGCGACGCACGGCCGCAGCATCCTCGTCATGGACGACATCACGCCGCTGCAGCAGGCGAACGCCGAGTTGCTCGCCAAGGACGTGCACCTGTTCACGCCGCGCGAGGCCGTGCAGTGGAAGAGCGATCCGCGCTTCTCGCGTGCCGTGACGGGTTCGAAGAACTTCCGCGGCGAGACCGCGCCGGACGGGGCCACCATTCACTACTGGCTCAAGCAGGCGCCGTCGGGCGACCTCACGATGACCGTGAGCAGTGTGCGGACAGGCCTCGTGGTCCGCACGCTCGAACCGACGAAAGATGCGGGTCTCAACCGCGTGCTGTGGGATCTGCGGAGCGATCCGCCGCCACTGCCGGCGAACGCGCCGCCTCAGTTCGCGAACCGCAGGCGAGTGGGCCCGCCCGTGGAGCCCGGCGTCTACCGCGTCAGCCTGACCGTCGGCGAGCAGACATTCACGGCTGAGGTCGAGGTGCTGGAGGACAGCTTCATGGAACAGCGGGATTAGGGAGAGGGATGGGGAGAGGGAGAGGGTAAGGGGTTAGGGTAGAGGGGGGCGCCCGGGCGGGTTGGTTGGCCGGGCGCCCCCTTCGTTCATCGTGTGTCAGGCTTCGCCACAGAAGGCCAGCGCCGCGCGGGCGAGGATTTCCGCGAGTCGGAAGACGGATTCGAGCTCGACCCATTCGACGGCGGCGTGCGCGCCTTCGCCGTGGGGACCGATGACGACGGTGTCGACGCCAACGGATGCGAGCAGTGCCGCGTCCATCCACGGTGTTTCACCGACCCGTGGTAGTGCCGAGCCGAGCACGGCTTCGCCGGCCGCCGCGACGCATTCGACGATGCGTGATTCGGGGCGGGCCTCGAAGGGAGCGCGGGTCAGCACATGCTCGAGAGTCGCGTCGAACGTCGCATCGTCTTCGCGAAGGGACGCGAGGATCGCCTCGATCTCGGCAATGACGCCGGCCTCCGTATCACCGGGCAGTGTGCGCCGTTCGATCGCGAGTCGGCATTCCGCCGCGTAGGTGCTGAGGCCGGTGCCGCCGTGCAGTGTCGCGGCGTGAAGCGAGCCCGGACCGAGCAGCGGGTGTCGCCGCCCGCCGCGCAGCGCGCGTTCCAGCCTGTCTAGCTCGTGCAGAACGCGTCCCATGCGCAAGTTGGCGTCAATGCCGAGGTCGGGCCGGCTGCCGTGGGCCGCGCGGCCACGCGTCGTCACCTCGAGCCAACTGAAGCCCTTGTGTGCAAGACAGAGGCGCAGCGACGTCGGTTCGGTGACGACGGCGGCATCGACCGGGACGGCCGAGAGCAGGCTTTGCGTGCCGAGGCTCGCATGTTCTTCGTCCGACACGGCCGCGATGACGAGGTCGCCGGCCAGACGATGTCCTGCGTCGAGCAGCGCCTTGGCCGCGGCCACACACGCGGCGAGCGAGCCTTTCATGTCGTAGGCGCCGCGGCCGTACAGGCGGCCGTCGCGAATCGCACCACCGAACGGGTCCGTCATGCCTTCGACGCCGACGGTATCGTAATGGGCGTTGAGCATGAGGCGGGGCCCGCCGCCTGAGCCGGGCAGACGGCCCACGACGCTCGGGCGGCCCGCGCTGGGCTCGTACCACTCGACCGTCAGGCCGAGGTCACCGAGGATGCGAGCCGTCACATCCGCGATCGCGGCCTCGCCCGGAGCACCCGGAACGAGCGTCGGATTGATCGAGTTGGTGCGAACGAGTCGCGACACCACGTCGGTCGCGAAATCGTGGTCGATGGCAAGCGGCATGAGTGTCCTGTCGAGGTTCTGGTCGGCTCGGAGGGGTTATGATCCGTCGAAAACAGCGTGATGTCCAGCCGCGGCGAGCCTCACCCGGCCCTCGCGCCGGGCCGTTCGCGTCACACGAAACTGCGTCCGGCCCCGTTTGGGAACGGGCGTCTCCGCGTGTTAGTATTGTCCGACCCCGACTCGTTGTCTGAAGGGAGCGATTTGCCGTTCCGCTGGCCCGCTTTCCCGGTCCTGGCCATCGTCGGCCTTGCTGCCGCCGCACTCGCAGCGGCCGCCGGGCCCGACGTGCGTGCCGCACAGGATCAGGATTGGCGTCGCGCTCCCGCTCGCGACGAGTGTCCGAATTACGTGATCCTGGAGCCGGCCGAGTATCGCACGCGCGCGTTCTATTTCACGCGCGGCGTCTACTCCGGCGGGGGCATGGGCGGCTGGCGTCGCGGCGGATCGTGGGCCACGGATTTCCCGAAAGCGGACCGCCAGTTCCTGGTGGTGCTGAGGCGGCTCGTCGGTATTGACGCATCGCCGTGCGAAAACGCCGTGCGGCTCGACGACCCCGCACTCCGCAAGTTTCCGTTCCTGTACATGCTCGAAGTCGGCTACATGGGCATGACGCCCGCCGAAGTGGACGGCCTGCGCGGCTACCTGCTGGCCGGCGGTTTCCTCATGGTCGACGACTTCTGGGGTTCCTGGCAGTGGGCCAACTTCGAGGCCGAGATCCGGCGCGTCCTGCCCGAGTACGAGATCGTGGAGCTGCCGCTCGAGCACGAAGTCTTCCGCGCGGTCTACAACATCAAGGAGATTCTGCAGGTCCCGTCGATCAACAACGCACGCTACGGCCGGTACTGGGAGCAGGACGGATACACGCCATACGTGCGCGGCATCTTCGATGAGAAGGGCCGGCTGTTGGTTGGAATCGTCTGGAACAGCGACCTCGGCGATGCCTGGGAATGGGCGGAGCAGCCGGACTATCCCGTGGATCGGTCCACGTTCGCGTTCCAGATGGGAGTCAACTTCATCGTCTATTCCATGAGCCACTGAGCGCCGTGTTCGAAGCGATCTTCACGTTCCTGTTCAAGTACCGGCCTGTCGTATTCGACAGCGGGCGGTTCACCTTCGCGGCGCCGCCGCCGGTGACGCTGCTGGTGGTCGCCGGCTTCATCGCCGCGATCGGTGTCACCTGGATGTATGCCCGCACGTCGGGCAAAGCGAGCGCACGGGAGCGCGCGCTGCTGGCCGGCCTGCGTCTGGCCGCACTCGTCGTGCTCGCCTTCTGCCTGCTCCGGCCCATGCTCGTGTTGTCCACGGTCGTGCCACAGCAGAACTACGTCGGCATCCTGCTCGACGACTCGAAGAGCATGCGGATCGCGGATGAAGGCGCCGGCACACGCGCGGAGTTCGCGGCGCGCACGTTCGGCCCCGAGAGCCCGCTCGTGAAGGGCCTGTCGGATCGCTTCCAGGTCCGCTGGTTCCGCTTCGCCGGTGACGCAGACCGCATCGGCGCGATCGAGGAGCTGGCCTGGGATGGAACACGCACGCGCCTGGCCCCCGCGCTCGAGCGCGTGCGCGACGAGTTGTCGCACGTGCCGGTCTCCGGCCTCGTCGTCGTGTCCGATGGCGCCGACAACGCGGCCGGCGCACTCACCGAATCGCTGCTCCGCCTGCGCGCCGCACAGATCCCCGTCTACACCGTGGGCACTGGACGTGAGCGGTTCGATCGCGACATCGAGCTGTCGCGCGTGGCCACGCCTCGCACTGCGCTCAAAGGCTCCAACCTGATGGTCGACCTGATCGTCGCGCAGTCGGGGTACGCGGGAAAGAAGATCCAGCTGTTCGTCGAAGACAACGGCAGCATCGTCGCGACCCAGGACGTCGAGCTGTCCCGCGACGGCGAGCCCGCCCCCGTCCGCGTCACGTTCCCGGCGAACGACGCCGGCGTCCGCAGGTTCCGCTTCCGCGTGCCCGTTCAGGATGGCGAGCGCGTGCCCGAGAACAACGAGCAGGAGGCCGTCATCGTCGTGCAGGATGACCGCCCCAAGGTGCTCTACTTCGAAGGCGAGCCCCGTCACGAGGTCGCGTTCCTCCGCCGCGCCGTCGCCGACGACAAGAACCTGCAGGTCGTGCTCCTGCAGCGCACCGCCGATGCCAAGTACTACCGCATCGACGTGGACAGCGCCGAGGAGCTGGCCAGCGGGTTCCCACGGACTCGCGAGGAGCTCTTCAAGTATCGCGGCCTCATCCTCGGCAGCGTCGAGGCAAGCCACTTCACCCTCGAACAGCTGCGCATGATCGCCGACTTCGTCAGCGAGCGCGGCGGCGGCCTGCTCATGCTCGGCGGCATGCGCGCGTTCTCCGAAGGCGGCTGGGCCGGCACGCCCGTCGAAGATGTGTTGCCCGTCTCGCTCGACGCGTCCTTCAAGGGAGACACGACGTTCATCAAGGACGTCAAAGCGACTCTGACGCGCGCCGGCAACGGCCACGTCGTCACGACGTTCACCGAGGACGCCGCCGCCAACCAGATGCGCTGGGATGCCCTGCCACCACTCAACACGTTCAACCGCGTGACCCGGCTCAAGCCCGGCGCGACCGCCCTGCTCACGGGATCCGGGCCCGGTGTGCCCGCCGGCCAGGTCGTCCTCGCCGTCCAGCGCTACGGCCGCGGCGTGGTCGCGGCCCTGCCCGTGATCGACGTGTGGATGTGGCAGATGCACCACGAGATCTCGCTCGAAGACCAGACCCACGAGACCTTCTGGAAACAGCTGCTGCGGTTCCTCGTCAGCGGCGTGCCCGATCAGGTCACGGCGACCCTCGCGTCCGATCGCGCCGAACCCGGCGAGCCCGTTCGCATCATCGCCAACGTCGATGATGAGCGGTTCTCTCGCGTCAACGACGCACGCGTCGTTGCACGCGTTACTGCACCGTCCGGGACGGAGACCGACGTGCCGCTCGAATGGACGGTCGAAACCGACGGCGAGTACCAGGGCACCGCCGTAGCGGCCGAGGCCGGCCTGCACGAGGTCCGCGTCCGCGCCAACTTCCGCGGCGACAGCGCGGCGAGCCGACCCGCTTTCGTGGATGTTACCGAGAGCCGCAACGAATACTTCGGGTCCGAGATGCGCCCCGCATTGCTGCGCCGCGTCGCCGACGAGACCGGCGGCCGTTTCTACACCGCCGGAAATGTCGCTTCGTTGCCCGAAGACCTGTCCATCACCGGCAAGGGCGTGACCGTGCAGGAAGAGAAAGAGCTCTGGGACATGCCGTTCCTCTTCTTCATGGTGCTCGGTCTCGTCGGCGCCGAATGGCTGGTCCGCCGACGCCGGGGGATGGTATGACGATGCTCCCGATGCTCGCCCTGCTTGCAGCCATGTTCTCCGTGCCCGCGCCCGTGCCCGTCCCCGTGCCCGCGCCCGCGCCCGCGACCGCGACCGTGACCGTGCCCGCGACCGTGCC
>JBFJPA010000076.1:0-12221 GCA_041617355.1 Longimicrobiales bacterium | reverse complement strand
TCTGGGGCAACGGCGCGATCCCGGCCGCGGTGTTGTTGGCTGACGCATTCGCGCAGTCGGGCTGGCGCATGCGGCCAGGCCAGCAGCTCGATGTGCCGGGTTTGCCGATTCACACCTGGCGCGCGGGTGGTGAGACCGAGCTGAAGCCGTGTGCCGAATGCCTGATGACCGACCGGCTGGCCGAAGCGCTGCTCGAGGCCGGGCCCATGGTGCTCGCGACCATCCGTCATGGCGACACCGCGCGCCTGGTCCGCTTCCAGTCGCTGGCCTCGCCGCCCCGTGCGCTCCAGGGCCCCTGGTCGCGCGTGAGTTAGGACAGACCCAGCGTCCGTCGCAGCTCCGCCGCCACCCACTCCGCCTCGGCGCGGGTCGGGACGTGTCGCGCGGCCGAGACCTTGCCCTGGCTGGCGCGCAGAATTACGACGTCGTGCCACGCGCGGGCCGCCTGCGTCGCACTCCGATTCTGTGACGTGCCGACCTTGACCGTCACGACGCCCACATCGCCGAGCGGAACGTGCCGTGTCCGCGCCAGCCCGAGCACTCGCGTCGTCACCGTCACACCGTCAGCCGTCACCACCGTGCGCGTCGTGCTGAACGCGAGGTCGACGACCACCAGCACGACGACGAGGCCGATGGCGCCGAACAGGACCGGCAAAACGAGCGGCGCGCCGAGTCCGACCATCAAAGCCACGAAGCCGAACCAGATTGCGAGAAAGAGCAGCGCCGGCAACAGCGGCGCGCGATGCCGGCCCGGCGCGGAAACGAACTCCGTGCCGACCGGATCGGCCATCCGGATGATGACGGTCGGCTCGGACGGTGGCGTCGGCGGTGCACCGCCGTCATCGACGGCGAGACGTGTGATGGCAGCATCGAGTGCTGCACGATCCACGCGCGTGGACAGCTCGCCCGTCGCGAACACCGGCAGCTCGAAACTTTCGGACAGGTCGATGCCGGGCGCTTCCGCATCGATGTCGAGACGCCAGACGATGCGGTCATCGCCGCTGTCCGGCGTGACGGACGGCGCCGCCTCGGGGATGTCGAAGGCGACCGGCACCGCCGCCGCACCGAAGTTCAGGCCCACCTCCTCGCCACCCATGTCGCGCTCGTCCTGCCAGACGATGTCTTCTCGAACGCTGTGGTTCTTGCCGCTGCCCGTGACTCGTCTGCGCACACACGAGATGCGCATGACGACGCGCTCCGGCGGGCCGCCGTCGAAGCGTGCGTGCAGCGTGGCTTCGAACCGCGCGCCCGGCGGGATCGGCACTCGACCCAGTTCGAGATGCGTGCCGCGGTACTTCCGACTGCGCAGCCACATCCGTACGGCCACGATGATGAGCACGACGCCGACGAGCGGAAACGCGAGCCCGATCAGCGCCGGCGTGTTGCCCTGCGCCAGCTCGTCCGGCAGCACGAACAGGATCGGCGCGGCGATGGCATTCCAGAGAAACGCGAACACGGCAATGGCCGCGACGCCCGCGCGTTGCCGCGTGTCCACACGACCGTTCGCCCAGTCCAGCCGCCACAACCACGGTTGCTCCGGATTTCGCTGCCGCTGCTCCAGCTCCTGCGTGAAACGTCGTTTGCCGAACCGCGCAGCCGCGATCATGGCGATGCCGAATCCGCCGGACGCGAGCATGAAGATGGCCGCGAATTCGGGTGGCATGCCGCTGACCGAATCGCCTGTCAGACCACGTACCAACTCGAATCCGGCGAACACGCCGCCGGCCAGGAACGGCAATGCGAAAACGACGAGGCAGCCCATGCCGCGTCGGGCCTGCCGGAACCCGGCCCCGGCTTGGTCGATGCCCGGAGTGAGCTCGTCCCCCATTCGCGCTCCCGTCTGGTGTGACCCGCTGGTAATGCGCTGATCGAACGTTGCGCCGCCGGGGCGGCCACGCCAGCTTCACTTTCGTTGGTCCCTCTGTAAGGAAGGCTCTTGGCGCACTCGATCCGGCCCGGTCGTCGCTTGCTCGCGACGCGCGGGTTCACCCTCGTCACCGACCTCGACGGCACGTTCGCTCACGGCGAGGCCGAGACACGCGACCGTCTCGTGGCGGCACTGCGTACGCGGTCGGACGTCCGCCTCATCTACGCGACCGGGCGCTCGCCGGCCGGCACGACCCGTCTGATGAAGCGACTCGGATTGCCCGAGCCCGACCTCTTGATCGGCGATGTCGGCAGCTCCGTGCTAAAGGGCACCGCGCAGCGCATTGCGGAGCTCGAATCGCACATTGCCGAACGCTGGCCTGGCGGGGACATCCTGCGTGCGCGCCTGGACGGAACCAAAGGCATCTCGGAGGTGGAAGTCGGCTCACCGCACCGGCTCGTGTATCTCGTCGAGGCGCCGGCCGACATGCCACTGGCGTTGCGTCGTGTGCGCCGGCGGCTGCGCGACTTCGCCGTCGATATCGGCGACTCCGCCGGAATCGGCATCGATGTGCTGCCGGCCGGCGTCAACAAGGGGGCCACCCTGTTGCGCGTGCTGGACTGGCTCGATGAACCCGACGACCGCGTCGTCGTCGCCGGCGATGCCATGAACGACCTGCCGCTGTTTCAGACGGGCCTGCGCGCCGTGCTCGTCGGCAACGCCGAGCCGCGTCTGGCCCGGCGGGTATCGCGGCATGGCCACGTGCACGCATCGCCGCTCGAAGGGGTCGATGCGATCGTCGACGGACTCGTTCGATTCGGGCTGGTCCGTGAGGACGGAGTCGCTCGATGACGTGATCGGGACCGGCGCGGGCATTGCCCCACACCAACCCGGCGCATCCCCGACGGCCGGGCGGGGCGGCTCCCGGCATCCTCGCACAGGGAGGTCAGGTGAGCGAGAGCGTGACCGATGTCGATGCGGTGCTGCCTGATGCGCCGGAATCGGAGCTCGTGTTCCGCGTGCGCGACGTGCGCAAGGTGTACCGGATGGGCGAGGTCGAAGTGCATGCGCTTCGTTCCATCGACCTGGACGTGCGCCGCGGCGAGTTCCTCGTCATGCTCGGTGCATCGGGCAGCGGCAAGTCCACGCTGATCAACATCCTGGGCGGCCTCGACGTGCCGACGTCCGGCTCCGTCCTGTTCGAGAGTCGCGACCTCGCGGACGCCGATGAGCGTGAGCGCACGCAGTTCCGGCGCGGGCAGGTCGGCTTCGTCTTCCAGTTCTACAACCTGATTCCGAGCCTGACCGCGCGCGAGAACGTCGCACTCGTGACGGAAATCGCGGACGAGCCGATGCCGACCGACGAGGCGCTCCGCCGCGTCGGTCTTGCCGATCGGATCGATCACTTTCCGTCCCAGTTGTCCGGCGGCGAGCAGCAGCGCGTAGCCATTGCGCGCGCCATCGCGAAGCGACCGGCCATCCTGCTCTGTGACGAGCCAACGGGCGCCCTCGACTACGAGACCGGGAAGCAGGTCCTCGACGCACTGTCGGACGTCAACACGGAGCTCGGCACGACGACCATGATCATTACGCACAACGCGTCGATCGCGGCCATGGGCGACCGCGTCATCCGGCTCTCGAGTGGCCACATCTCGGAGGTGTGGTCGAACGAGCGGCGCGCGACGTCCGCGGAGCTGAGCTGGTAGCCATGCGTGCGCTCGAGCGGAAACTGTTCCGGGACGCCTGGCGGCTGCGCGGCCAGATCGTGTCGATCGCGCTCGTCGTCGCGGCCGGCGTCATGTCGGCATTCACCATGCGCAGCACGCTCGGCTCGCTCGAGCAGTCGCGGGATTCGTATTACCGCGATTACCGTATGCCGGATGTGTTCGCGTCGCTGAACCGTGCGCCGGAGCGAATGGCCGAGCGGATCGCTGCGCTGCCCGGCGTCTCGGCCGTCGAAGCGCGCGTCACGCTGCGCGCCGTCCTCGCCGTGCCCGGTCTCGAACGACCCGCCACGGGATTCCTCGTGTCCGTGCCGGATGGCCGGCGCCCCGTGCTCGGCGACCTTTACCTGCGGGCTGGCCGGTACATCGAGCCAGGCCGCGACGATGAGGTGCTCGTCAGCGAGCGCTTCGCCGACGTCAACACACTTCGCGTCGGCGACACGCTGTCCGCTGTTTTGAACGGACGCTTCCGCACGCTGAACATCGTCGGCATCGCGCTGTCGCCGGAGTTCGTCTACGAGATCGATGCGGCCGGCGGCTTCCTCGGCGATGAACGGCTCTTCGGCGTGTTGTGGATGAGCCGGGAGGCGCTGGCCGCCGCCCGCGACATGACCGGCGCCTTCAACGACCTCGCGGTCCGGCTGAGCCCTGGCGCCAGCGAGCGGGCCGTGCTCGATGACATCGACGCTTTGCTTCGACCGTTCGGTGGGCTGGGCGCGTACAGCCGGTCGGACCAGCTGTCGAACCGGCTCGTCGCCGATGAGATCGCGGGAATCCGCGCCACGGCCGCGGTCATACCCGTCATCTTCCTCGGCGTGGCCGCCTTTCTGTTGCACATCGTGCTCGCCCGCCTGCTGGCGCTGGAGCGCGAACAGATCGCGACACTCAAGGCGTTCGGCTATGACGACCGGACGATCGGCTTTCACTACCTGGGCATGGCCGTGATCGCGACCGGCGTGGGCGCCGTGATCGGCCTGATCGCCGGCTTCTGGCTCGGCTCCGCGTACACCGACCTCTATGCCCGGTACTTCCGGTTCCCGGAGCTGCGCTACTCCGCGAGCTGGGATGTCGCGGGTGGCGCCATCTTCATCACCGCCCTCGCGGCAATGGGCGGCGCGTGGTCCGCCGTGCGCGATGCGGCACGGCTCCAGCCGGCGGAAGGCATGCGGCCGGCTGCACCGCCCCGCTTCAAGCCACTGCTCGTCGAGCGCATCGGCTTCGACCGCGCGCTCTCGCCGGCGCAGCGCATGATCCTGCGCAACATGGAGAGGCGACCGATGCGCGCACTGCTGTCCGCGATCGGCGTGGCCGCCGCACTCGCGGTGCTCCTGACCGGCTTCGTCATGCTCGACTCGATGGATGGCATGATCGACTTGCAGTTCGATCGCGTGCAGCGTGAGCATATCGCACTCACGTTCACCAACGATCGGAACCTCGGAGCCGCGCAGGAACTGGCGCGCCTGCCGGGCGTCGTCGATGCCGAGGTCTTTCGCGCGGTACCCGTCCGTCTGTCCCACGGACACCGCTCGCGCCGGCTCGCGCTTACGGGGCTCGACCCTGCTGGTGAGCTGCGCCTCATGATCGACGCGGACGGCGGCAGTCACCCGCTACCGTACGATGGCGTCGTCCTGACCGAACGCCTCGCGCGCTCCCTGCGCGTGGCGCCGTTCGACACGCTGCGCGTCGAGCTGCTCGACCGCGGCGGCGAGGTGCGCACGACCGTCGTGGCCGCGACCATGGACGAGTTGCTCGGCGTCAACGGCTACCTGTCGATGGACGCGCTGGCACGGCTGGTCCGCGAGGAGCCGCGAGCGAATGGCGCCTGGATCACGCTCGAACGCGGAGCGGAACAGGACGTGCTGGATCGACTCCGCTCCCTGCCGGCGGTGGCCTCGACCACGTCGAAAAACGCCATGTTGCGCAGTTTCGAGGATCAGGTCGAAGAGAGCTTCACCGTCATGTCCGGGATCCTGCTGACTCTCGCGTCGATCCTGGCGACAGGCGTCATCTATAACGGCGCGCGCATTGCACTCTCCGAACGCGGCCGTGAGCTGGCCAGCCTGCGCGTGCTCGGCTTCACGCGTCGCGAGGTCGCCGCCATGCTGCTCGGTGAGCAGGCGGTGATCACGTTCGTCGCGCTTCCTCTCGGCGCGCTGCTCGGGGCCGGTATCACGGCCGCCGTACTGAACGCCTACGACACCGAGTTGTATCGAATCCCGCTCGTCCTGCGCGCCGGCACCTTCGCGTGGGCCGCATTCGCCATTGTCGTCGTCGCCGCGGGCGCCGCGTTCCTCGTCCGCCGGCGGCTCGACCGATCCGACCTGATCGCCGTGCTCAAGACCCGGGAGTAGAGCGACATGCTCAAACGCCTGCTTCGTCCTCGCTCGATCATGATCGCCGCCGTCGCCATCGTCGGCGGAATCCTCCTCGTCCGCGCGGTCCTGCCCGACGCCATCGTCGTGTCCACGGCGACCGCGGAGACCGGTCCCTTCGCCGTCACCATCGACGAGGATGGCCGGACGCGCGCCGTAGATCGCTACGTCGTTACGGCGCCCGTCGCGGGCGAGCTGGAACGCGTGCCGATCCGCGCCGCCGAGCCCGTGTCCCAGGGCCAGGTCGTCGCACGCATTCGGCCACTGCCGCTCGATGAGCGGACCCGCCTGCAGCTGCGCGCCGCCCTCGATGCGGCACTCGCGCGCGAACGCGCCGCAGCCGCCAGCCTCCAACAGGCCGCCGCGACCGCCGAACAGACGCGCAAGGAGCGCGAGCGCCGCGAGACCCTCGCCAAGGCCGGCGCACTCGCCGAAGAACAGCTCGAACAGTTCCGCCTCGCCGAACGGGCTGCCGCCGAAACGCTGCGCTCCGCCGACGAGGCCGCCAAGGCCGCGAGCGCCGACGTGCAGGCCGCCCGCGCCGCGTTGCTCGGCGGCGCCGACGCCAGTGGCGCCGCCATCACCGTGCGCTCGCCTGCGTCCGGCACCGTCGCGCGTGTGCCCGAGCGCAGCAGCCGCATCGTCGCACCCGGTGAGCCACTTCTCGAGGTGACCGACCCCAGCGCGCTCGAAGTCATCGTCGACGTCCTGTCCGCCGATGCCGTCCGCATCCAGCCCGGCATGCGCGCCACGCTCACCGCCTGGGGCGGCGACCAACCGCTCGGGGCTACCGTGCGCTGTATCGAGCCCGCTGCCTTCACTCGTATCTCCGCCCTCGGCGTCGAAGAACAACGCGTCAACGCCATCCTCGACCTCGACCGGCGTCCGCCTGGCCTCGGGGATGGGTTCCGCGTCGAGGCCAGCATCACCGTCTGGTTCGACGAGTCCGCCCTGACCGTCCCCTCCTCCGCCGTGTTCCGCGCGCCCGACGGCATGACGTGGCGCCTCTTCCGCGTCCTGAACGGCCGCGCCGCCCTCACCGACGTCCAGGTCGGCGAACGCAACGGCGCCCGCACCCGCATCCTGTCCGGCGTCGAGCCTGGCGAGACCGTCATCCTGTTCCCCTCCGATGACCTCACCGACGGCGCCCGCGTGCGCAGCAGCTGACCCCACAACGCCGTTCAACCGTCCCCGCGCCGCCGCCTTCGCCGTCAACCCTCTTTCCTCGCGGCGCCGGCGTGCTATATTCGTCAGGAACCTATTCGCGACGAATCTACTACCAGGCCCCGTCCATGCCCGTCGAGCCGCCGTTCCCGCTGCCGCCCATCTGGTTCGAGATCCTCGTCTCGCTCGCCGGTGCCGATCGCCACGGCTACGCCATCCAGCAGGAGGTCGAGGAACGCACGGATGGCGCCGTCTCGATCCTGCCGGGCACGCTGTATCGCGCGCTGGAGCGTCTGCTCGAGCATGGGCTGATCCGGGACATCGAATCGCCGCGCGACGATGAGGATCCGCGGCGCCGGTACTACCGGCTGACGCCGGCGGGCCGGCGGGTGGCACGCGACGAGGCGTTGCGACTGGAGGCGACGCTGGGTGAGGCGCGGCGGCGACGCCTTCTGGACACGGCGTCGTGAGCGTCGTTCACGGATTCGTCCGGCTTCTGCTGCTGCTGTATCCGCGCGCGTTTCGCGCGCGGCATGGCGGGGCGCTGCAAGCGACGCTGGACGCTGCCTGGGCGCGGGAGCGCGGTCGCCGGGGTGGTGCATTCCGTCGAGCACGTCTGCTCGCGAACGTCCTGTGGGGTGGCGTGGCGGAGCGGTTGCGGAGCTGGGTGATCGTGGTGAAGAACCGAAATCGCGGTGAGGAATCGATGGCGGCGGACCTGTTGAAGACGGATGCGCGGATCGCTTTACGCATGGTGCGACGTGCGCCCCTGCACTCGGGTGTCGCGATTGCGACACTGGGCATCGGCGTCGGCGCCTGTGTCGCCCTTTTCAGCGTATTGAACGCGGTCGTGTTGCGTCCGCTGCCGTTCGAGGAGCCGGACCGGCTGGTCCACCTGTGGGCGAACAACCCGACGGAGGGGGCGGAGCGCTACTTCGTTTCGCCGATGGACCTGGACGACTTCCGGCAGCGGAGTCGAACGCTGTCGCCGGTGGCCGGCTACTGGCGCACACAGCAGACGCTGACGGAAGACGGTGGCGATCCGGAGCGGCTGCGCGCGTATCTGGCGACGTGGGATTTGTTCGAGGCGCTCGGTGTGCGGCCTCTGGCGGGCCGTGTCTTCGACGAGGCGGATGGCAATCCGGGCGCGACGCGGGTGGTCGTCATCTCCGACGCGCTCTGGCGCAGCCGGTTCGGTGGCGATCCCGGCCTTGTCGGACGGACCATCCTCCTGGATGGCCAGGCCACCGAAGTCGTCGGCATCGTGCGTGCGGCCCAGGCGTTCCCGAACGATGCGCAGGTCTGGCTCAACATCAACTTCCCGCTGCAGATCCAGAGCCGCTATGCGCGCTGGCTGAGTGTGGTCGCACGCGTGCGTGATGGTGCGACGGTCGAGTCGGCGAGAGCGGAGATGGAGTCGATCGCGGCGCAGCTCGCCGAGGAGCACCCCGCCGATGCGGGCTGGGGTGTGACCATGCTGGAGCTGCGCACGATGCTGCTCGGCGACGCCAGCTTCGCGCTGCTGCTGTTGTTCGGCGCAGCGGGCGTCGTCCTGCTCGTGTCCTGCGCGAACGTGGCCGGCATGGCATTACTGCGGGCGCAGGAGCGCGTGCGCGAGATGGCGCTGCGCAAGTCACTCGGGGCGACGCGATTCCGCGTCACAGCGCAACTGTTGATGGAGAGCCTGGTCCTGGCCGTGGGTGGCGCCGTCGCGGGACTGGCGCTGGCGGCGCTGCTGCTCCGTGCGCTGCCGGCAGTCGTGGTCGGCTCGCTGCCGCGAGTCGAGACGGTGGCCCTGGATGGTGCGGCCGCACTCGTCGCCACCGCCTGCATCGCGCTCACCGCACTCGTCGTCGGACTCGCACCGGTCTTCCAGCTGCGCGGCCTCGCCCTGGCACCCATTCTCACCGAGGGTGCGCGCGGAACCGGTGGCCGTGGCCGGTCACGGCTGCGTTCGGCCTTCGTCGTAGCGCAGGTCGCGGCGGCGGTCGTGCTCGTCACCGGCGGCGTGCAGTTGGCCCGCAGCTTCGGCCGACTACTCGAGATCGATCCGGGGTTCCGACCGGACAACGTCGTGACCATGGAGCTGAACCTGCAGGACGGCTATCCGGACTTCGCAGCGGCCGGCCGTTTCTATGGTGAGCTGGAGTCACGCATCGCGATGCTGCCGGGCGTGCGTGCCGCCGGTCTCGCTTCGTCGCTGCCGCTGGCCGATGCGAACGACTACTTCCAGCAATTCCTGCTGCCGGATTCGCCGACGCAGCCGGACGAGGATATGCGTGCGTACCTGCGGCAGGTGAGTCCGGGCTTCTTCCCGGCTGCCGGCATCGCGCTCACGCGCGGCCGCAACTTCACGACGTCCGATCGCGTCGACAGCGCGCCCGTCGCCATCGTCAATGAAGCGTTCGTCCGTCGATATATGCCCGACATCGACCCGGTCGGCCGGCGCGTTCGACTGCCCACCGGCGGTTCCGATTCGCCATACCAGATCGGACCGCTCGGCATCATCCTGCGCCCCACGGCCGAGATCGTCGGCGTCGTGGCGGATGTGAAGTACGAAGACCTGCGCGAGGCAGCGCTGCCCAGCATCTACTACGTGATGGACCAGGCGCCGTTCCGGCGCATGATGCTCACCGTGCAGACGCCCATGGCGCCGGTGGCCGCGGCGGGCGCCGTGCGCGGCGTGCTCGCCGAGATGGACCCGCGGCTGCCGATCGCCGATGTCGCCACACTGCGGCAGCGCCTGGAGACCGACCTCGCACCCGACCGGCGCAACCTGCTGCTCATGGGCGGCTTCGGCTCGGTCGCCCTGCTTCTCGCCGGCATCGGCGTATTCGGCGTCGTCTCGTACTCCGCGCGGCAGCGCATTCCCGAGTTCGGTATCCGGCTCGCCGTCGGCGCCAGCCCGGGCGCGATCCTCGGTCTGGTCCTGCGACAGGCCGTTCGCCTCGTCGCCATCGGGCTTCTGCTCGGGCTGGTGGCCGCGATTCCCGCCATGCGCCTGCTCGCCAGCCAACTCTACGGCGTGCAGGCCGGCGACCCGTTCTCGTTCCTCGTCGTGGCGGTGCTGCTCGCGCTCACGGGGCTGGTCGCGGGTGTCATCCCGGCGATTCGTGCGACGCGAATGGATCCGCTGCGGGCACTGCACCACGGGTAGATCGTCAGTCGCGCGTGCTTACCCAACGATTGTCCGAGCGGTCGATGTCGGGCAGGCTCTGCTCCGGATCGATCTCGATCGACACGATCCGCGGTGAGCTCGGGATCCGCAGCGTGTGCTGTCGCTCGCCCTCGAGCCAGACCGCCGGTGACACCGTGATCCGTTCGGTGCGGCCGTCCTCGCGCGTGACGACGACGAAGGCGGGCATCGGCGCGAGGCCCTGATCCTCGATCACGATCCTCGCCTCGGCACCGTCAATGACGACCTCTTGGATGGCCTGATCCAGCGTCCACGTCTCGAAGAACCACGGCGTCCAGAACCAATCGAGGTCCTCGCCGGCGACGTCCTCGAACGTGTTGAACAGATCCCACGGCGTCGGGTGCGCGTACAGCCAGCGTCGGCCGTATTCACGGTACGCGCGCAGGAACGTTTCTTCGCCGAGCACGGCGCGCAGCGCGACCAGCAATGTCGCCATCTTGTCGTAGCTCGCGATGCCGAAGGCCGGCGTGCCGACCGGATACTGGTCGCCGTGCCGCATCAATTCCAGTTCGCCGCCGGTGCGCGCGAAGTTCAGATAGTTCTGGCGGACGGGGCCTTCGCGGTCCATTCCGAAGAACTCGCGCATCGCCTGGTTCTGGTTGAAGCGCGTGAGGCCTTCGTCCTGCCACGAATGTCCTTTCTCGTTCGACCCGACCATCATTGGAAACCACATGTGCGCGGTCTCGTGCACGAGCACGCTGTACAGCGATGTCGTGTCGCGTTGTCCGCCGATGCACGTCATCATCGGGTACTCCATGCCCGAGCAGGATGTGACGCCGTCGACGGCCGTCATGTGTGGCCAGGGATAGGGCCAGAGGTACCGGGACAGAAAGTCGATGGAGTGTTGGACGAACTCGGCCGATCGGGCCCAGGCCCAGGCGACGCGTTCGGGTCGGTAGAACGTGTGGATCTCCGTCGTGTCGGCGGCGCCATCGGCATCGATGTCGCCCGCGATGGCCGTGGTCGCGTCCCACAGGTAGCGGTCCGATGCACCCCACGCGAAGT
This sequence comes from Longimicrobiales bacterium, assembly GCA_041617355.1. Lineage (GTDB taxonomy): Bacteria > Gemmatimonadota > Gemmatimonadetes > Longimicrobiales > RSA9 > JBFJPA01. The sequence continues at coordinate 893 of JBFJPA010000076.1, read as the reverse complement.
CGCGCACGTTCGTCGCCCGAAACCGCCAGGTCAGCTTGCCATCCCTGCCCGCGAGTGTCGCGCCGCCCGCACCACGTTCATCGGCAGCGACGACGTGGATCGTCTCGCGTGTGTGACGAGCGCGTGCGAGCCGGTCACGCGTCCGTTGCGACAACACCTGCTCGGCGTTCTGTAGCGTGCCGGTCGCGCCGATCAGCCAGCCTGCGGGCAGCGTCAACTCGACATCGTAATCGCCGTAGCCCATGTAGAACTCAGCGTTGCCCATGTAATTGTCGGTGTGCCAGCCGTCCACGTCGTCCCAGACCGCGACCTGCGGATACCAGTACGACAGGAAGTACACCTCGTTGTCGGTGCCGCCGCGTGGCGCCCCGTTCGGCGTGACGACGAACGACCAGTCGATGACCAGCTCGGTGGATGCACCGGCCGCGAGCGGCTCCGGCAATCGCACGAGGAGCAATGTCCCGTCTACCGCGTAGCCGGGCCCCGCACCCGGTCCGGCGAGAGGCATGAGCGTCGTCGATCCCACAGCCACGCGGGTGATGGTCATGCCGCCGGTGATCGGCACGACGCGATTCCGGACGGCCTCTTCACGGAACAGGTTCTGGCGAACGTGCAGGATGACGCCTGCCGTCGGCTGTGGCGACCGGTTCTCATAACGAATCTGTGCGGTTCCCTCGAGCGTTCGTGTGGCGGGATCCAGTTCTGCGCGGATGCGATATTGCGCGTAATTCGTCCAGTATCCGGGTCCCGGCTGGCCGGTGCGTGTGCGTGTGCCGTTCGCGACAGCACCAGCGAAGGCCGGCGACTCGAACACCGGATACGGACGTGGCCGTGTCACGTCCTGGGCCAGTGCGGGCGTCGCGGTGAGCCAGATCAGCATCATGGGCCCCAGC
>JBFJPA010000075.1:0-12253 GCA_041617355.1 Longimicrobiales bacterium | reverse complement strand
CTCTCACCGCACGCGGTCGGCCCGGTGCGGGTGCCACCTACTTCACGGCCATGTAGGCGTCGATGCGTCCCCGTCCGTAGAAGGGGTCCGCGCCCGGCTTGCCCAGATCGAAGGCCGACTGCGCCATCTGGCTCTTCAGCACCGCGGGCGAGGAACTCGCGCCGTACTTGTTGGCGATGAGCGCCGCCACGCCGGCCGCGTGCGGCGCCGCCATGCTGGTGCCCTGCAGGAACAGGTAGAAGTTGTTCAGGCTGCAGATCGGGATCAGCAGGCTGAGCGTCGAGCACGGCGACAGCACGGTGTTTAAGAAGCTACCGTTGAAGTCGCCGCCCGGCCCCGCGACGTGAATCGCCGATCGGCCGAAGTTGGAGTACGACGCGATCACGTCGGCCGGTCCGGTCGACGAGATGCAGATGCCGGCACCGCTCTGACACGGAATCTGCCAGCCATTCCGGTCCCGATCCAGGTCGCGTGCATTGTTGCCCGACGCCGAGATGACCAGCGTGCCCACCGCGTTCGCGTAGTTCACGGCCCGGTTCAGCGCCGCGACCAGCGTCCCTCCGCCCGGCAGGTTCTTCGCGAAATAGCCGCCCAGGCTCATGTTGATGATGTCCGCGTCCACATCGGCGGCGTGCATGATCCCGCCGATGATCCAGCCGAACGTCCCGCCGCCGAACACGTTGAGCACCTTCACCGCGATGAGCTGCGTGTGCGGCGCCACGCCCGACGTGCCGAAGCCGTTCGTGACGACCGATCCGCCCACGTGCGTGCCGTGGAAGTTGTCGTCACCCCAGGTCGGGCCCGCGCCGTTGAGCGAATTGACGAACGCCACGCTGGAGCCGGCATCGATCAGGCCCACCATGTCCGTGTGGAACGGGTCGAGGCCCGTATCCAGGATCGCGACGCGTACGCCGGCCCCGCTGGCTCCGGCCGCCCACGCGCCCTGCGCGTTGATCTGGTGCATGTCCCACTGGAACGGGTAGAAGAAGGCCGTGGTGGGATCGTGACCCTGCGCGACCACGTCGCCCGGCACCGACTGCAGCTGGGGCGCGCCCAGCGGCGGGAGCCACTGCGCCAGGACATCGCGGGCGGCCACACCGCCAACCGCGAGCGCGGTCGCCGCGCCGTCCGTCAGACCGGACGCCACCGCCACCGCGATCTCCGGGTGCGTCCGCACGATGGTCCCGCCCGCCGCCGCGACGCCAGCGGCGAAGTCGGCCGGGATCGCCGCATCGAACAGGAAGATGTGCTCGCTGGTGAACTGGACCTGCGCACTGGCCGCCGAGAACGCCGGCGTGTCCAGGCCGTCGGGCGCGGTGGGCGGCCGTTCGCAGGCCGCCACGGCCAGGCCGAGGGCGAGTACGAAGGTGATGCCCGTGCGATGATGCGACATGTGGGCCTCCGGGAATGAGGGAGGTGTGCCGGCGACAGGCGGCGGTCGAAACCGCTCGTCGCACGCCGGCCGACGCTCGTCGTCGAGCGTCGGAGCGGGATCGCGGTGCCCCTGCGTATGAGGGGCGTCCGCGACAGGACCGGACCAAGGCCCGTAAACCGTTGCCATCCGCCTCGACGCGGCTGATTCGCTGTGTGTGGAAAGATCGGACGTGCACGGGGTACCCCGGTCCGTCCACACATGGTAGAGCCGGGGCCCGCCGGTCGCATGGATCGGCCGCGGCCGCCCCCGGCGCGTCGCCGACCGTCGTTTGCGCGCGGCCGAGCGCGCGCCGATTTTGAAGCACCGGGCCGGGGACGATGGGCGCGTTCACGGTCGGACGCGCGCCGAGAGGCAGGCCGTATGCGGGCGTAGCTCAGTTGCCTGCGGTCACCTGACGGTGACCTCCGGCGACTTCGCTGCGGGTTCCGAGGACGGGCGCGTTCACGGTCGGACGCGCGCCGAGAGGCAGGTCGTATGCGGGCATAGCTCAGTTGCCTGCGGTCACCTGACGGTGACCTCCGGCGACTTCGCTACGGGTTCCGAGGATGGGCGCGTTCACGGTCGGACGCGCGCCGAGAGCAGGTCGTATGCGGGCGTAGCTCAGTTGGCTAGAGCGCCAGCCTTCCAAGCTGGATGTCGTGGGTTCGAATCCCATCGCCCGCTCTCGAGGGGGGCGGCACGCGCAGGACGGCGGGCCGCCCCCCTTGCCTCGAGCCCGCCCGGATACGAGGCTCCTGCCCGTCTTGCCCGGACGCGATGTGACCGGACACACGTGCGCGCCGTCCAGAGCACCGGGACCCGCCTTCTCGAACCGATCGCGACAGGACCATGACGACCGAGGCAGGCAGCGGCTACATCCCCTGGCGACGGCGCCGGACCGCGCCCGCGCCGGATGGCCCGGAGACGCCACGCCAGTTCGGCGCGTTCGCGGGCGTGTTCACGCCGACGCTGCTGACCATCCTCGGCGTCATCATGTACCTGCGTCTGCCGTGGGTCGTCGGCAACGCGGGTCTGGGCGGCGCCTTCCTGATCATCGGTCTGGCCGTGGGCATCACGCTCACGACCGGCCTCTCGCTCTCCTCGATCGCGACGAATACCCGTCTGGGCGCGGGCGGGCCGTACGCGATCGTCTCCCGTTCCCTCGGCTACGAGGTCGGGGGCAGCATCGGGCTGCCGCTCTACCTGTCACAGGCGCTGGCCGTCGCCATGTACGTGTTCGGGTTCCGCGAGGGCTGGAACTGGATCTTCCCGGACCACCCGGCCCTGCTGGTGGACCTGGTCGTGTTCGCTGTCGTGCTCGTCATCGCCTACGTCAGCGCGGACCTGGCCTTCCGACTGCAGTACGTGGTCATGGCCGTCATCGCCCTGTCCCTCGTGGCCGTGTTCGGCAATCTCGAGGTCTGGCGGTCCCCGGCGGAGATCCACCTGCTCGGATCGTACCGGGGCGCGCCGGAGGACGGGTTCGCCGGGACGCACTTCTGGGCCGTGTTCGCCGTCTTCTTCCCGGCCGCGACGGGGATCCTGGCGGGCGCGAACATGTCGGGCGAACTGAAGAACCCGCGGCGCAGCATCCCGGTCGGTACGCTGTCGGCCATTGGCGTCAGCTCCGTGGTCTACGCGGCGCTCGCCGTCTGGGCCGCCAAGGCCGGGACGGTGGACGAGCTGACGTCCAATTACACGATCATCGTGGACCGCTCCCTGTGGGGGCCCATCGTGCTGGCCGGGCTGCTCGGCGCCACGTTCTCCTCCGCGCTCTCTTCGCTGGTCGGTGCCCCGCGCATCCTCGCCGCGCTGGGCCGCGACCGGCTCGTGCTGCGCGGCGCATGGCTCGCGCGCACGACGAAAGGCGAACCTCGCCGCGCGATGATCGTGACCGGCGTGATCGTCCTGGCCGGCCTCATGCTCCGCAACCTGAACGCGATCGCGCCGCTGATCACGATGTTCTTCCTGCTGACCTACGCGGTCGTGAACGTGGTCATGCTCGCCGAGTCCAGCCTGGGTCTGATGAGCTTCCGGCCGACGCTGCGCATTCCGCGCATCGTGCCGCTGCTGGGTACGGCCGGCTGTGTATTCGCCATGTTCATCGTGAACCCGACATTCAGCCTGGTGGCCGTCGCAGTCGTGGTGGGCATCTACCTGTGGATCCTGTGGCGCGGTACCACACCGCGCACGGGCACGGTCCGCAGCGGCATCTTCGTCGCCTTCGCCGAGTGGGCCGCGGGGAAGGTCATGGAGCTCGACATGCACACGGCCCGTGCATGGAAGCCCAGTCTCGTCGTCCCCGTCCGTGACCCCACCCGTCTGCGCGGCGAGTTCCGGATCCTCGTCGACATGTGCAAGCCCGAGGGCTCGCTCAAACTCCTGGGCATCGCGACCACCGAGACGGTGGCCGACCTCACGCCACGCGTGCGCAACCTCAACACATCGTTCCAGTCCGCGGGTGTCATGACGACGGCGTCGATCATCGACTCGGCCGGGTTCACCGAGGGCATCGTCACCGGACTCCAGGCGCTCGGCAGCGCCTTCTTCCGGCCCAACGTGCTGTTCCTGACCCTGCCCGACGATGTCGAGCGGCACGCCGAACTGGAGGGCATCATCCGCGAGGCCAAGCGTCTGCATGTCGGCATCATGCTGCTGGGCTATCACACCCGCGCCGGCTTCGGGCGTCAGAAGGTCGTCAACCTGTGGCTCTCTCCGCGCCCGCCCGGGCAGCCACTGAGCACCTACCTCGACGCGACCAACCAGAACCTCGCGATCCTCTCGGCCCTGCGCATCGCGCGCGCCTGGGACGGCGACTTCAACCTGCTCACCGTCGTCGGAGACCCGGCCTCCGCCGCGGCCGCGCACGACGGCCTCGAGGAACTGCGCGACCTGTGCCGGATCCCCGATCGCGCCCGCGTCCACGTCCTCGTGGGAACGTTCGAATCGGTGGTCAGCCAGGCAGACCAGGCCGATTTGGAGGTCTTCGGGCTGTCCCACAACCAGCCGCTGACCTTCATGGCCTCGCTCGTCGAGAAGACGCGCGCGTCCTGCCTCTTCCACGGCGACTCGGGTGAGGAGGATGCGCTCGCCTGATCGGCGTCAGCTCTCGTCGACGGTGACGGCGATGGGGAAGTGGTCGCTGAACCCGTCCGCATCCCGGCTGCTGCCCCGACCGTACCGGCGCGGGCCGGGATAGACGCTCCCCGAAACCATGTCCGGAAACCGCACGATCGCCGTCGTGTCGGGCAGGACCCGCACGCCGGCTGCGCCGGTCAGCAGCGACCGCGACGCGAGGAACTGGTCCAGCACCGCCGCCACGTTGTTGTAGTAGTGCGTGCCGTGCGCCTGCCCGACGAGCGGCCACATCAGGTTGAGGAACGCCCCCGTTCGCGCACGCGTGACCTTCGCTCGCTGCCGGTAACTGCGCGCGTGCTCCGTCAGCGAACGATCGCCCGGCTCGTCGTTGAAATCGCCCATCGCCAGGATCGGCGTGTCCTCACCGTGGACCTCCCGGATCCGCTCGTGGAAGTAGCCCAGCGTCTCCCCCGCGATCAGGCGGAACGGCTCGGTCTCCCACTGCCCTCCGCTGCGCGCCGGCCAGTGGTTGCCCACCACGACGAGCGTCCGGCCACCGGCCGTGCGGAAATTGACCTGCACGAGATCGCGCGTCGCGCTGCGCTTGACGATGTAGTGGAAGAACGTCGCCGTCGGCGTGAAGCGCGCCGTGTCGTACAGGAACGCCACATCGATGCCCCGACCGTCCCGCGTGTCTGCATGGACGATGTCGTACGCGCGCCCGAGCGGCGCGAGTGCATCGCGCAGCAGCGTCAGCACGTGCCGGTTCTCCACCTCGCATACGCCGAGCAGATCCGGGCCCGCGCCGCCGTTCAGTCGCCGGATGACCGACGCCAGCTGCGCGATCTTCCGGTCCAGCACGGCCTGCGTCCAGCCTGACAGCTCGCTGCGCAGCACGCGGTCCAGCTTGTCCGAGCGCCGCGGTGAGCCGGCCACGTCGAACAGGTTCTCGAGGTTCCAGAAGGCGATGTTGTGGCGAGGCATTCCGGACTCCCGGCTCAAGGGGTGGCTGCCCCGCCGACCGGCGCCGTCGGCCGGGCGCGCCGACTGCATGGTGCGCCCGCCTTCCCCCGACCGGCAACCCGGCGTGCCCTGGCTGTCGCGCCGGAACGGCGCACGTGCCGCCCCAACACCACACCTCCGTTCGCGGCCCCCGGCGCCACCTCTCCACGCGTGCCTGGGTTTATATCCAGCTATGACAATGGTTTATCGGATCAACGTGGATCGGGGAGCGGCGCCCGCGCACTGGCCGGACCTTTGCTTCGACAGGCCGGCGCAGGTTGCAGCGCTCCCCCGGATCGCGGGTCAGGCGGTTGCGACGACCGCCTGGCCCGTCGATTCTCAGGACCATGGACGAACAGCCGATGCAGGCAAGTCCCCTGACCGCCCGGTCCGACGCCGGCTCCGGCGCCGTCCTCCCCATGTGCTACCACTGCTCCTCCACCGAGTCCATGGAGCCCCAGGGCCGCGCCGCCGCCGTCCCGGTCCTGACCCGACTCATCCCCGGCCTCCGCTGGCGGTTCTGCCGCCACTGCCACCGCCATTTCCTGACATTACGCCGGACCCGCCACCGCGCCTGACCTCGCCTGACCCGGCCGCCCGCGCCGGCTATTGACACGAGAGCGGAGTTCCCATAACCTTCCCGTCTGTCCCGGAATTGCATCAACCCCGGGACGACCCGGTGGGAGCATCCAGACCTGCGGCAGCCTGCCGTGCGACGAACCACCGGGGGTCGGGAACGACGAGGCGGGCTGAACACCCCCAGGGGACCTGCGCCGACGCGGCCGCTTGCATGGCTCGCGCTCCGCTCGCCCGCCTCCCGCGGCCGTCGCCTCGAGCGACCGTGCCGCGACCGACCAGCTTAGCTTTTGGAAGACGCGCACATCTGCCCGCGAACGCCCGCCCGACGCGTGTCGAGGCGGGCAGGGCGGGTGGAGGTGGAGCGGTCAATGAGAGCGGCGTGAGCCGGGGATCCATAGTCGCGGGAGAACGAGAGCATGGGCAAGGCGAAGTTCGAGCGGACGAAGCCGCACGTGAACGTGGGAACGATCGGGCACGTGGATCACGGCAAGACGACGCTGACGGCCGCGATCACGCGGGTGCAGGCGGCGCAGGGTCTGGCGGACTACGTGTCGTTCGACAACATCGACAAGGCGCCTGAGGAGCGGGAGCGCGGGATCACGATTGCGACGGCGCACGTGGAGTACCAGACGGCGAACCGGCATTACGCGCACGTGGACTGTCCGGGGCACGCGGATTATGTGAAGAACATGATCACGGGTGCGGCGCAGATGGATGGAGCGATCGTGGTGGTGAGCGCGGCGGACGGACCGATGCCGCAGACGCGGGAGCACATTCTGCTGGCGCGGCAGGTGAACGTGCCGTTCATCGTGGTGTTTCTGAACAAGTGTGACGCGGTGGACGACGAGGAGCTGATCGAGCTCGTGGAGCTGGAGGTGCGGGAGCTTCTGAGCGAGTACGATTTCCCCGGGGACGAGATCCCTGTGATCCGCGGGAGCGCGCTGAAGGCGCTGGAGAGCGGGGAGCCGGACAGCGAGTGGGGGAAGAAGATCGGCGAGCTGATGAACGCGATCGACAGCTACATCCCGGAACCGGTTCGTGAGACGGACAAGCCGTTCCTGATGCCTGTGGAGGATGTGTTCAGCATCACGGGCCGCGGGACGGTGGCGACGGGTCGGATCGAGCGCGGCAAGATCAAGGTGGGCGAAGAGATCGAGATGGTGGGTCTGGGGGCGGCGAAGAAGAGCGTGGTGACGGGGGTGGAGATGTTCCGCAAGCTCCTGGACGAGGGGTTTGCCGGGGACAACGTGGGGCTTCTGCTGCGCGGTGTGGGGAAGGAAGAGATCGAGCGTGGGATGGTGCTGGCGAAGCCGGGCTCGATCAAGCCGCACACGAAGTTCAAGGCGGAAGTGTACGTGCTGACGAAGGAAGAAGGCGGTCGGCACACGCCGTTCTTCAACGGCTACCGCCCGCAGTTCTACTTCCGGACGACGGACGTGACGGGGAGCGTGACGCTGCCGGCGGGCGTGGAGATGGTGATGCCAGGCGACAACGTGCAGATGGACATCCAGCTGATCAGCCCGATCGCGATGGAGAAGGAGCTGCGCTTCGCGATCCGGGAAGGCGGCCGGACCGTCGGGGCGGGCGTCGTCACGGAGATCGTCGAGTAGGGCGGGACCGCGGAGAGACAGACGCGAAAGCGCTTTTTGAAAACAGGAAGGGCGAGCGAGACCAGGACATGGCGACAGGGAAGATCCGGATCCGTCTGAAAGCGTTCGATCACGCGGTGATCGACCAGACTGCGGCGGACATCGTGCGGACCGCAGAAAAGACGGGCGCGCGCATCAGCGGGCCCATTCCACTGCCCACGCGCACGCAGCGCTGGACCGTTCTGCGCTCGCCGCACATCGACAAGAAGAGCCGCGAGCAGTTCGAGCTGAAGACACACAAGCGCGTGATCGACATCATCGACTCGCGGCCCCAGACGATCGACGCGTTGACCAAGCTGGATCTGCCTGCCGGCGTGGACGTCGAGATCAAGGTGGACTGATGGCGGGACTCATCGGACGCAAAATCGGCATGACCCAGTTGCTGGGTGAGACGGGTGCCGTGCCGGTCACCGTGATCGAGGCGGGGCCGTGTCCGGTCACGCAGGTGAAGACGCCCGAGTCGGACGGTTACGCGGCGATCCAGATCGGCTACGGCGCACAGAAGCCGGTGAAGGTGCCGCGCGCCGAGCGCGGCCACGCAGAGAAGGCCGGCCTCGAGCACACGCCGCGCACGCTGCGCGAGTTCCGGCTCGCCGAGCCGGGCACCTTCGAGGTGGGCCAGCAGCTGACGGTCGAGCAGTTCGCCCCGGGCGACCGGGTGAAGGTGATCGGCAGGACGCGCGGTCGCGGTTTCCAGGGCGCCGTCAAGCGCCACGGCTTCCGCGGCCGCCCCGCTTCGCACGGCCACCCGAAGAAGCGCAACCCGGGCAGCATCGGACCCGGCACGAATCCGTCCCGGACGATCAAGGGCAAGAAACTGCCGGGCCAGATGGGAGATCGACGCAGCACCGTGCGCAACCTGTACGTCGAGCGCGTCGATGCCGAGCGCAATCTGCTGTTCGTGCGTGGGGCCGTGCCCGGCGTGCGCAACAGTATGGTCATGATCCGCAAGATGGAGAGCTGACGTCCGGCGCGGGTCGTCCACCGCAACAGAGCGGTGGGGAACGCCCCGCGACAGGACGCTGAAGAGCGAGTCGGGAGAACGAGCGATGGTCAAGGCACCGGTCTATACGGCCGAGGGTGAGAGGAACGGCGAGCGGGAGCTGCCCGCGGCGCTGTTCGACGGCATCGTGCACGAGCCGTCGATGTGGCTCGCCGTGAAGGCCTATCTCGCCAACCAGCGCCAGGCGAACGCGGTCACCAAGACGCGCGCCGAGGTGCGCGGCGGCGGCAAGAAGCCGTGGCGACAGAAGGGCACCGGGCGGGCCCGGCAGGGCTCGATCCGGTCGCCGCACTGGCGCGGCGGTGGCGTCGTGTTCGGCCCGCGTATGGGCCGCAACTACACGCAGACCGTGCCGCGCCGCGTGCGCTGGCTGGCGCGCCGCTCGGCGTACAACGCGCGCGCGCAGGCAGACGGCGTGATCGTGCTGGAGGCGCTGTCCTTCGATGCGCCCCGGACGCGCCGGGTTGCCAGCCTGATCCGCGCGATCGGGGCGCAGGGCAACGTGCTGGTGCTGACGGACGCGCACCAGCCGCTCGTGCACCTGTCCGCCCGCAACATGCAGGGCGTCGAGGTGCGGCGTTTCGGCGAGGAGTCCGTGTACGACGTGCTCTGGTCGGACGTCGTGATCATCGAGGCGGCGGCGCTCGAGCGCGCCGCGGAGGTGGCGCATGCGTGATCCGCGCGCGATCGTGCTCGCGCCCGTCGTGACTGAGCACTCCGCCATGCTCCAGGAGGAGTTGCGGACGTACACGTTCATCGTGGCGCGGCAGGCCAACAAAATGCAGATCCGCCAGGCCGTGCAGTCCCTGTTCGGCGTCAAGGTCGAGGCCATCCGGACGGCCAACTACCAGGGCAAGTGGCGGCGCGTCGGTCGCAGCCTGGGTCGCCGTCCGGCCTACAAGAAGGCCGTGGTGCGCCTGGCCGAGGGCGATTCGATCGACGTGTACGAAGGGATTCCGGGGTAACAACAGCCGAGATTCGCAGCCATGCCTACGAAGAAATTCAAGCCGGTTACGCCGGGTTCGCGCTTCCGCCTCGTGTCGCGCTACGAGGAGATCACGCGCGACACGCCGGAGCGGTCGCTGCTGGAGCCGCTCACGCGGTCGGGCGGGCGCAACCACCACGGTCGCATCACGTCGCGCCGCCGCGGCGGCGGGGCGCGGCGCATGTACCGGCGCATCGATTTCAGGCGCGACAAGTTCGGCGTGCCGGGCCGGGTCATCGAGATCGAGTACGATCCGAACCGCTCCGCCAACATCGCGCTGATCCAGTACGCCGACGGCGAGAAGCGCTACATTCTGCACCCCCGCGGCCTGACCAAGGGCGACGCCGTGATCAGCGGCCCCGGCTCCGACATCCGCGTGGGCAACGCGCTGCCGCTGGCCGAGGTCCCGCTGGGCACGGTGGTGCACAACATCGAACTGAAGCCGGGGCGCGGTGGCCAGATCGTCCGCTCCGCGGGCAACGCGGCACAGGTCGTCGCCAAGGAAGGCGAGTACGTGACCGTGCGGCTGCCCTCGACAGAGGTGCGCATGATCCGGCGCGTCTGCCTCGCCACGATCGGCGAGGTCGGCAATACGGACCACGAGCTGCAGGTCATCGGCAAGGCTGGCGCCAACCGCTGGCGCGGGCGGCGGCCCAAGGTGCGTGGCGTTGCCATGAACCCGATCGACCACCCGCTGGGCGGCGGCGAAGGCAAGTCGTCGGGCGGGCGCCCCGCGTGCTCGCCCTGGGGCAAGCCCGAGGGCGTGAAGACACGCCAGCGCAAGAAGGCGAGCAACCAGTACATCGTGCGCGGCCGTCGCCGCGGCAAGGCGACGGGCGGCGGATGAACGCAGGCGAGCGCAGCCCGGGCCGATCGGCCGGCGGACAGCAGCGCGAGAACTCGGAAACGGTCAGGACATGAGTCGATCCCGGAAGAAGGGGCCGTACATCGATGCGAGGCTCGAGGAGCGCATTCGCATCATGAACAGCCGGAACGAGAAGAAGGTGCTCAAGACCTGGGCGCGCGCTTCGACGATCTCACCCGAGTTCGTCGGGCACACGCTCGCCGTGCACAACGGCAACAAGTTCATCCCGGTTTACATTACGGAGAACATGGTCGGGCACAAGCTGGGCGAGTTCGCGCCGACGCGGCTGTTCCGCGGGCACGGCGGCAAGCTCTCTTCGGACAAGAAAGCCAAGGTCGGCGGCGGGCCGGGCGGCGCACGCCCGCCGGCACGGTCGGGAGCCTGAGCCATGGAAGCACGCGCAATCTCACGCTACAACCGGCAGAGTCCGCGCAAGATGCGCCTGGTCATCGACCAGATCCGCGGCCGGCCGGTGAACGAGGCCTATGCGATCCTGCAGTTCTCGACCAAGCGGGCCGCGGTCACGATCGCCAAGACCCTGCGCTCCGCCGTGGCCAACGCCAAGGTGCGCGCAGAGGATGCCGGCGAGCCGCTCGACGTCGACGCCATGGTCGTGAAAGAGGCCTACGTGAACGAGGGGCCGCGCCTGAAGCGCTGGCGCGCCGCGGCCATGGGCCGGGCCGCCCCGATCAAGCGTCCGCTGAGCCACGTCGTCGTCGTCGTCGGCGGGAAGGAGTAGCATGGGACAGAAGACGCATCCGCGCGGGTTCCGGCTCGGCATCAGCAAGCCGTGGAAGTCCCGCTGGTTCGCCGAACGGACCTTCGCCGATCTGCTGCGCGAAGACGAGACGATCCGCAAGTACATGCACCAGCGGCTCGGCCATGCCGCCGTGGCGGAGGTCGAGATCGATCGCAAGCCGCAGAAGATCGTCGTGACCGTGCACACGGCCCGGCCGGGCGTGGTCATCGGCAAGCAGGGCGCGGAGGTCGACAAGCTGCGCGATGAGCTGGCGCACCTCACGAAGAGCGAGGTCGCGATCAACGTCGAGGAGATCAAGCGCCCCGAGGTCGAGGCGCAGCTCGTCGCCGACAACGTGGCGCATCAGCTGCGGCAGCGCGTGTCGTTCCGGCGCGCCATGAAGCGGGCTGTGCAGGGCGCGATGCGCTCCGGCGCGGAAGGCATCCGCATCAAGGTCGCGGGTCGCCTGGGCGGTGCCGAGATCGCACGCACCGAAGGCTATCACGAGGGTCGTGTGCCGCTGCACACGCTGCGTGCGGACATCGATTACGCACAGTCGACGGCCAAGACGACGTACGGCACGATCGGCATCAAGGTCTGGATCTTCAAGGGAGAGATCGTCGAGGACCGTCGCGGGCGGACGTACTCGGCGTGAGGCTGACGAGGGATTGACGCCATGCTAGCCCCCAAGCGGGTCAAGTACAGGAAGCAGCAGAAGGGACGGCGGCGCGGTCATGCGACGCGCGGGAACACGGTCGCGTTCGGCGACTGGGGCCTGCAGACGCTGGACGCCGGCTGGATCACGAACCGGCAGATCGAGGCCGCCCGCGTGGCGCTGACACGCCACACCAAGCGTGGTGGCAAGGTCTGGATCCGCATCTTCCCCGACAAGCCGGTCACCAAGAAGCCGGCGGAGACGCGCATGGGCAAGGGCAAGGG
>JBFJPA010000074.1:0-12296 GCA_041617355.1 Longimicrobiales bacterium | reverse complement strand
GGGGCGGGGGCGGGGCACGCCTCTCACCGCGCAGACGCCCGCGCAACCGGAACGCCCTCGCGTCTTCCTCGACTGTGAACGCTGTGATTTCGACTTCCTGCGCCGTTCGCTGAGCTTCGTCGACTGGGTCCGAGACCGCGACGACGGACAGGTCCACGTTCTGGTCACGACGCAGCAGACGGGCGCCGGCGGAACCGAGTACACGATGTTCTTCATCGGGCGCGGCGAGTTCACGGGCAAGCAGGACACGCTTCGCTTCGCCACGCGCCAGGATGATACCGACGACGAGCGCCGAAGCCAGCTGGCCCGCCGCCTTGCCGTCGGCCTCGTCCCGTTCGCGGCGAAGACGCCCGCCGGCGATGCCCTCCGCGTCGTCTTCGACGCGCCCGATCCGCAGGCGGTTGCGCGAATGCAGGAGGACGACCCCTGGGACTTCTGGGTCTTTCGAACCCGCCTCGGCGGTGGGTTCGAGGGTGAAAGCAGTGAAAGCTCGATCGCCGTCGACGGCTCGCTCTCCGCCGACCGCATCACGGAGGGCCACAAGTTCGAGTTCAGCGCGTTCGGCAGGTACTCACAACGGACCTTCGAATTCGAAGACGACGACTCCACGTTCTCCTTCATTTCGGTGAGTCGCAACTTCAACATCAACACGCTATCGGTCTGGAGCCTGAGCCCGCACTGGTCACTCGGCGCCGAGCTCCGCACGAGCGGGTCGACTCGCGTCAACCAGGACATCCAGGTCGGCGTGAACGCCGCGCTCGAATACAGCATCTACCCCTACGACGAATCGTCGCGCCGCCAGATCACTGCGTTGTACACGATCGGCCCGGCCTATTTCAACTACGAGGTGGAGACGGCATTCGAAGTGTTCGACGAGACGCGTGTCGAGCAGAACCTCGAGATTTCGGCCGGCTTCGAGCAGCCGTGGGGCGAGATCGACGCCTCGCTCGAGTGGTCCAACTACATGCACGATTTCGGGCTGCACCGCATCGAGCTGGACGGCGGCGTCGAAGTTCGACTGTTCCGCGGCTTCAGCCTCGACTTCGGCGGCGGCGTCGCGCGCATCAAGAACCAGATCTACATTCCGCTCGAGGACATTCCGCTCGAAGACCGCTTGCTCGGACGGCGCCGGCTGGGCACGGATTTCGAGTACGATGTCCGGCTCGGCTTCAGCTTCACGTTCGGCTCCGTGTTCAACAACGTGGTCAACCCGCGCGTACGAAGGGGGTTCGGCCGGTTCTTCTGAGCGCGTCGGCGGTCGAGGGAAGACGGCGACGGCGAGGGCGACGCATGGCCGGTACGCCGGCGGCGCGTCGTCTTCGAACACGGATCGGTACGGACAACCGAACGGCATTGCCCGGGTCCAGCACACGGACCCGCAGCGTGTCCGCCGGCACCAGCTCGAAATCATAGACCTCACCCACGCCGACCAGGAGCACCGCCGGTTGCGGCTGCGCCTGCGACCCCGGCAACGCTGCGCCATCCTTCGCGAGCGGACGCCAGCTGACCGGCGTATCGTCGGCCAGCAACGCGAAGCTCAGTGGTACGGACGGACTGATGTTGATGAGACGGACGCGATGGGAACGGCCCGCGTCCAGCTCGATGTCGGGTCGCACGGAGCCGTTGAGCAGGATCGGCGCTGCCAACGACAGCCCGCCGTTGCTGAGGATCCAGGTGCGGTCCGTTTCCGGATCGTAGGCCTCGCCCGGCTCGGTCACGATCAAGGGGCCGAACAGTCCGGACGCGAGCTGTCGCTTTTCCTCGAAGTGCGAGTGGTAGATGAACGTGCCGGCGCGCGGCGGCGTGAAGAACACGTCGAACGAATCCTGCGGCTCGATGTGCGGCGCCGTCCGGCCCGGCTCACCGCTCCAGCCCGGAACGCCGTCGTAATAACTTTCCAGCTCCATGCCATGCCAGTGAATCGAGGTCGGCTCGGTCAGCCGATTCACCACGCGAATCCGTACGCTCTCGCCGCGTACCAGAACGAGCGGTGGGCCCGGAGCCGTTGCGACCGTGCGCGCGGCCGCTTCGTCTTCGATCGCGACGCCAATCCCCGGCATCTCACCATGCCGCTCGGGCACGGGCTGCACCACGAATCGAAGGTTGCGGACCGGCGCGGAGCGCGTATTGCCCGTCACGCCCGACCGTGGCAACACTGTCCAACCAGTGACGAGGCCCGACATCACGTCCAGCGCGTGATTGGCCGCGTGGGAGGGCTCTCCGGACGCAACGCGCCCCTTTCGCAACTCCGGCGCGATGTGCTCCGCCATGTGGCAATGCATGAGCCAGTTGCCCGCGCGGTCAGGCACCCAGACCATCGTGAACGTGCCGCCCTGCTGCATCAGCTCCGTCACGACGAGACGTTTCTCCGCCGGCGTGTAGAGGGTGTCCCGGATCCCATCGCCGCGGCTCTCGACCTGGAAGTAGAACCCGTGAAGGTGCATGGGATGTCGGCGGTCGCTCGGATTGATCCAGCGCAGCCGGACCGTGTCGCCAACGTGCGTGGTCGCGATCTCCGAATGCGGCCAGGAATGGCCGTTCACGACCGCGGCCTGCAACGGTCGGTTCGCCGGAATGTCGGCCGAATCGTCGTCGATGCCGATCACGAAGATCCGGTCCGGCGGCGACCCTGCCGACGGGTCCACGATCAACGCGCCGTGCAGCTGTGACTCCTTACCGAACCGTCCCACGAGGTTCCGCGCACCACGCACCGTCGCCCAGTAGTAGTAGGTCCCCGGCGCGTCGACACGAAAGCGAACGACGCGAGTCCCGCCAGGCTGTACGTGAATCGTGTCGGGCGCACCGGGCCGTTCGTGCAGACCGTGCACGACGAGTTCGTTGCCGTCGATCCGGTTGTGGATCGTGGCGCGGATCTCCGTGCCGGCGGGCACCCGCAGCAACGGACCCGGGTTCTGTAGCGCGTGCTCGCTCTCGCCGAAGACGTACGCCTCACGGCCGGGCGCATGGTCGCGCTCCGGGTACCAGAGTCCGGCTGCGGCTGTCAGGTCGACCGTCAGCACACCCTCGCGCAACCGACCGGCCGGCGTCCGATTGTCGTTCGCACGGATGTCGGCAAGCCGGCCGTGTGATGGGATCGCGCCGAACGGTTCGCCCGGTGATGATGAGGCGAGCATCGACGTCAGGCCCGCTACGCAGGCCAGTGCCGACCACCGCATGGGAGGAGGTCCGCTTTCCGAGCGGCGCGCCCGGGACGATCGCCCGAGGGACCACCGCCGCCCGAACGCGATGCAATCCTCAACCCGCGGGGAAAAGCGGCAAGGGCGTCGGAGTCAGGGTTGCGGGATCCATTACGCCGTATTCCACGTGGCCCCGCCGTACGCGTAGACGAACGAGCCGTTGCGGAGCACTTTCACGAGATCCTCGTTCACGACGGGCGGCGTCGCGAAACAGCCGTGGCTGTTGCCCACCGACGTGGCCTTCACGTACTTCGCGCCGTGGAAGTGAATGCCGCGGCTCTGCGCGTTCGTGCAGGTCGTCTCGATGCCGCGCAACCCCATCGCGGTGCCACTGACACCGCCCAGCCCGCTGCCCCACGTGTGACGTGTGATGAACGAGCCCACGCACGAGAGGTGCGTCTTCGCCGCATTCGAGAAGTTCGTCGCGATATCGCCCTGCTTTCCGACGGTCTTCGTCCCCCCGCCGTGGGCCACGTAGGTCTTGAACAAGACTTTGCGCTTGGCCAGATCGACGACCCACAGCCGCTCCTTGCGACGGCTCAGGCGGAAATCGACGATGGTGATCAGGTCCGGGATCTTCAAGTGAGCGTGTGTCGAGTGCTTGATCATGCGGTTCAGCGCGAGCTGCCAGAGGTCACCGTCGATTCCGCCGAGTGTGCCGAACCCCGCGTTCGCCACGGCGACCGCCGCCACGCGTGCCGGCATCGACGGATCCGGCGGCGATGCGAGCGCTGCAATGGTGGGTCCGTTCGCGCCGATCACACCATCCGGTTTGGCCAGCTTCACCACGCTCCGCTGAAATTCCCGAATCGCCGCAATCGTGATGGCGTCGCAGATGCCCGACGCGACGAGCGGCAGTACCCCGTTCAGCAACCCCAGCCCGATCCAGTCGTTGAGCAGCTTCTGGACGGTGAGGACGTCCGCCTTGCGGTTCTTCGCTTTCGCCAGCTCACCCACCGACGCCGTGATCACACCCATCGTGAACCCTCCCAACGCAGGAGTTCGCCCTATGATCACTAACGTCGAAACAACGGCCCAGGGGACAGGATCCCCTGGGCCGTTGGCGAGGCCTCGCGGCGACGCACCGCCGCGGGCGGCCTGGTTTCATTGCGCCGTATTCTGCCCGTCTTTCAGCCAGTGAACGAACCATTGTCGCAGCCGGCCCAGCCGGTCCACGAGCAACCACGGCTCACCCGTGCGCGAGAGGTCGTGCGTCGAGCGCGGATAACGGATGAACTCGACGGGTACGCCCTGCTTCTTCAGCGACATGAACCACTGCTCCGCATCCGTCATCGGCGTGCGGTGGTCTTCCTCCGACTGCACGATCAGCGTGGGCGTGCGCACGTTCTGCACGTACTTCAGCGGCGACAGTTCTTCGTAGAGGTCCCAGTTGTCCCACGGCTTGCCGTAGAACTCGAATTCCGTGAGGCCCTGTGCCTCCGACGTGCCGTACCAGGAGAACCAGTTGCTGATCATGCGGTCCGCCTGCGCGGCCTTGAACCGGTTCGTTCGCGTCGTGATCCAGGCCGTCATGAAGCCGCCATAGCTGCCGCCCGTGACACCCATGCGCGTGGAATCGACATCGGCGCGCTTCGAGACGATGTCCACGGCCTTCATCAGGTCTTCGTAGTCCTCCATACCCCAGCGGCCGCGCGTCGAATACGTGAAATCGGCACCGTAGCCGCTCGACCCGCGCGGGTTCGTGTAGAGCACGAACATGCCCGCGCCCGTCAGGTTGTGGAACTCGTCGAACCAACCCTCGCCGTAGGCGGAGTGCGGCCCGCCGTGGATGTACAGCACGAGCGGATACGTCTGGCCCTGGACGTAGCCGTGCGGGTATTGCAGCCACGCCTCGATCTCGAGGCCGCCGACGGACTCGTAGGTGAACCGCTCGGCCCTCGGCCAGGCGATCTCCGTATTCAGCGCATCATTGAAGCTGGTCAGGCGGCGTTCGTTTTTGCCGTCGACGTCGGCGAGGTAGAGCTCCGTGGGTTGGTTCACCGCCGTTGCAACGAAGGCGACGCGACGCGCCTGCCGGTCGTAGCTGAATCCGTTGATGCGGCGCCGGCCACCGATGACCTCGTCGAGGGCGCCGGTGCGTGGATCGAGGTGGAACAGCGCGGTCCTGCCGCCGACGGATGCGTTCAGGGCGATGCGGCCATCCGGCATCCATTCGATGCCCGCTGCCTCGAACTGCCAGTCGCCGAGAATGTTGCGCGGTTCGCCGCCCGCCACATCGATGACCCATACGCGATCGGACGAGGTGCGCGTGAGGCCGCCCACGAACGCGACGCGGCGCGAATCCGGCGACCACGTCAGTTGGCCCTCGGTCCCGTTCTGTGTCGTCAGTCGGCGCGGCGCGCCGCCCGTCGCCGGCATCAGGAAGAGGTCACCATCGTTGCGCGGCGCTTCGTCCCGCTCCGCGTCGTAGGGCAGCTTCGCGATGGAATCACGCTCGGCCTGCACGACGGAATCGGGTCGCAGCTGTGGATCCGCGACGAACGCGATCCAGCGGCCATCCGGCGAGACCGAGACGTTGCGATGCGAGTACTTCGTATCGGTCAGCATCGTCTTCGTCATGGTGTCGCCGAGCTGCTGCGTCCACACCTGCGCCGGGCGCCACTTGCGGGCTTCGCGCGGATTCGGCAGGAAGCCGCGGCCGTTCGCTTTGTACGGGAACTCGACGATGTGCCGGCCATCGAAGCGGCGCACGTCCAGCGGCTTCGTGATGGAGCCGAACGGCGGTCTCGCCATCGGCTGCATCCCCGCCCAGGGATCGTCCCGCGCCTCGCTTCGTTCCTCGCCCCGACCTTCGCCCTCGTCCTCTTCCGCTCCCGACGCCGGCGCGCCCCAGAATACCGTGGCCGGGCCCCGCACCGCCGACGGAATGCTGCCCATCTGCTGGCCGACCGGCTGGAACGCTTCGCCGGCGAACGGCTGATCCATGCGCAGCGCCCAGGTGTTGCCTCGACCACCGGGCCGCTGCGAGGTGAAGAACAGGAGTGAGCCATCGTGCGACCAGCGCGGATTCGAGCTCTCCGTACCGGGTGACGTCAGGCGCACTGGATCCCCGCCCGCGGCGGACACCAGCCAGACCTCGGAGTGTCGCTTGTTCTCGGCTTCATTCACCGTCGTCACGGTGAATGCGACACGCTGACCATCCGGCGAGAGGGCCGGCGATGAGATCGTCGTCAGCCGATACCAGTCGGCGGGCGTGAACGCCCGACCGGTTGCCGGCGTCGCGTCCGCGCGTGGCGCGGCCTGTGCATTGAGCTCTGTCGAAGGGAGCAGCACCAGAACGGCCAGCGCGAGGACCTTACGCATGGATCGACTCCCGTGCGGGTGAGGGCGTGGGACGGCAGGTTACCGCGCCGAGCGAGGCGGCGTCAATCGACGGATGTCCGATGGCGCGGCGCGTCGAGATCGAGAGTTATTACGACGGCGTGCCCGGCTGGACCGGCGACGCTCTGCGCACAACGCCTCTCATCGCGTGCTCGAGCCCGGTCAGACCTACGACCCCACGTCCGACCACACGATCGTCTTCTCCATGGCCGGAACCGACCTCGACACCGCACCACTCGTCGCGAACAACGGCGCCCAACCCGTCCTCGAGCTCGACGCCAGGCGCCCGCACCGCATCCGCTTCGTCAACATCACGGCTGATGACACCGTCGGCCTCACCATCCAGGATGCGAACGGCCCGGTCTCGTGGCGCCGGATCGCCCTCGATGGGGCGGACCTGCCGCCCGGGCTGCAATCGCCTCGGCCCGCTCGCCCGCGTCCTCCGTCCGGCCCGCAGCCGGGCCCGTTCGGAGCCGGATGAGCCGAACTGATCCCAGTCCGGTTGTACTAATCCCAATTTGGTAGTAGTATCGGTCAACTCGTTCCTGGAGTCGCGATGCCGTTCGATCCAGAGCCGCCGCTGCACCCACGTGTGCTGGCCGTGCTGTTGGCGCTGGCCGACGGGCCGCTGCACGGCTATGCGCTGTTGAAGCGGCTGGAGGAGCGGCCGGATCTCGGTCCGCGACCGGGCCCGACAACGCTGTACCGGACGCTGCACGAGTTGGAAGACGGCGGCTGGATCGAAGCGACGGAGGACCGTCCGGATCCGGCCGTGGATGACGAGCGCCGCCGCTACCTGTGCCTGACGGCGGCGGGCCGCGGCGTCCTGGAGGCCGAGTTGTCGCGGTTGGAGCGGCTGGTCGCACGAGCGCGCTCGAGCGGACGTCTTGTCGAGGGGCGACGATGAAGGAGCGGGCGCCCATCGCGTACCGCCTGCTGCTGCGGCTCTTCCCGGCGTCGTTCCGGACACGGGCGCGGCCGGAGCTCGACGAGGTGGCGGCTGCGGCGATGCGGACGGCGCGGCAGGGCGGTGCGCGCGCGCGGTTGCGTGCGTGGCTTTCGCTGATGGCGGATGGTTTACGCGGCCTTGTCGAAGCGTGGTGGGCGGAATGGGCGCGGAACCGCACATCGCGGCAACGAGGAGACGGCATGTTCACGACGTTGTTGACCGAGTTGTTGCGAACGGCGCGACGGCTGCGTCGATCACCGGGCTACGCGGTCGCGGCGATCGCGACGCTCGCCGTCGGGCTGGGTGCGACGGCCGCGATCTGGACGGTCGTCGACGCGGCGTTGCTCCGTCCGCTGCCGTACGACGAAGCGGACCGCCTGGCCGTGATCAGCTCGACGCGTGATGGCAGCGGGATATCCGTGGCGTACCCGGATCTTCTGGATTGGCGGGAGCGCACGCGTCAGTTCGAGGACATCGCGGGCTTTGCCGCGCAATCATACAACCTGACGGGCGAAGGCGAGGCGTCGCGGGTGTCCGCGCTGATGGTGACGTCGAATCTGTTCGCCATCCTCGGGACCGAGCCTTTTCGTGGCCGTGTCTTCGAGGCTGCGGAGGATGCGCCGGGCGCCGCGCGCGTGGCAGTGATCGCGCACGGTTTCTGGCAGTCGCGGCTGGGGGGCGATCCTGCCGTGGTCGGTCGGACCATTCTGCTGAACGACGAGTCCTTTACGGTCATCGGCGTGATGCCGGCGGGATTCGCGTTCCCTGATGGGATCGTTTTTGGCGCGAGCGACGTGTGGGTGCCGGCCGGTCTCGCGCCCGACGACTGGAGCTCGCGGTCGAGCCATCCGGGTATCGTCGCGATCGGCAAGCTGCGTGACGGTGTGGCACTGGAGTCCGCGCGCGACGAGCTGGTCGGCATCGCGGCGCAACTGGAAGCGGAGCATCCGGACACGAACGCCAGGGAGAGCGTCGGCGTCGGCAGCGCGCTCGACGTCATGGTCGGCTCGTTGCGCCCGGCTCTGCGGTTGCTGCTCGGCGCAGTCGTCTTCGTGCTGCTGATCGCGTGTGCGAACGTCGCGAACCTGACGTTGGTGCGAGCGACGGCGCGGCGTCGTGAGACGGCCGTGCGCGCGATGCTCGGCGCGTCCCGCGGCCGGCTGGCGCTCGACGTCATCCTGGAGAGCATTGTACTGGCACTGGCCGGCGGCCTGATCGGCGTGTTTTTCGCTCAGCTGCTGCTCGCGGGGGCAGCGGGTCTGGTCGAAGGTTTGCCCCGCCTCGACAATCTGGCGCTCGACGTCCGGGCCGTGCTCTTCACCGGCGGGCTCGCCCTGCTGACCGCGCTCGTGTTCGGTCTCGTCCCGGCGTTGCGCCTCGCCGCCGATGACGCGGGCCGGCTGCGTGCGGAGGCGGTCGGGACGCGTGTCACGCGCGGGCGGCTGCGCGGCGCGTTCGTCATTGCGCAGGTCGCGCTCGCGCTCGTGCTCCTCGTGGGGGCGGGCGTCCTCGTGCGCAGCTTCGCCGCGATGCAGGAGGAGCGCGGCGGCATTCGGCCGGAGGGCGTCGTCACGTTCACGTTGCGGCTCCCCGCGGCGCGGTACGACGGAGTCCCGGCGGGCCTGTTCTACGAGCGGCTGGAGTCCGAGTTGGCCGCGCTGCCAGGAGTCCGCGCGGTCGGCTCGATTTCCACGTTGCCGTTCAGCGGGTTCGGCTCGCAGTCCGGCATGCGGCCGGCCGGCGCGCCGGAGGACGTGGCCGTGCGCACGGACGTGAACGTCGTCACGCCCGGGTACTTCGCGGCCATGGGCGTCGAGCTCGTCGCGGGCCGTGCCTTCACGGGTGCCGACCACCAGACCAGCGCATCCGTCGTCGTCGTCGATGAGACCTTCGCCGCCCGGTTCTGGCCCGGCACGTCAGCGCTCGGCCAGCGCGTCACCGGCTGGGGTCTCGAGGACGCGGAAGTGATCGGTGTCGCACGACACGTCAAGAACTACGGCGTCACGCGATCGTCCCGCGAAGAGCTGTACATGCCGCACGCGCAGCGGCCATACTTGCGGATGTCCGTGCAAGTTCGTGCGGCCGATCCCGCCGCGGTCTTCGGCCGCATCCGCGCCACCGTGGCCGCGCTCGATGCCGATCTGCCCGTCGACGGGATGCAGCGCATGACGAACGTCGTCGCGAGCACCGTCGCCACGCCCCGCCTGGCGGCCTTCCTTTCGGCCGCGTTCGCGTCGCTCGCCACGTTGCTCGCGATCGTCGGCCTCTATGGCGTCATCGCGTATGGTGTCGGCCTGCGAACGCAGGAATTCAGCACGCGGATGGCGCTGGGCGCGCGTGCCGCACAGGTGCAGCGAATGGTGGCGGCTCAGGCGGCCCGGCTCGCGGCCGGCGGGATCGTCTTCGGCCTCGGCGGCGCTTACCTGCTCAGCCGGTTCCTCGAAGGCATGGTCTTCGGCGTGAGCGCACGCGACCCCCTGGCGTATCTCGGGCTGCCACCCCTGCTTCTCGGCGTCGCGTTGCTCGCGGGAACGATTCCGGCGCGGCGCGCGGCGCGCGTATCACCGATGCAGGCGTTGCGGGACGAATGAGCCGTAGCCGGGCCTAGCTCCGCTCCGCCAATGCGGCCAGCAACCGGGTGTGGATGCCGCCGAAACCGCCGTTGCTCATGATCAGCACGACATCGCCGTGCCGCGCGGTTGGCACGTCCGGACCCGAGTCCGCGCCGGAAAGCGCTGCCACGATCTTGCCCACGTCGGGCTCGGACAGTGCCGGCCGTCCTTGCGACCGCCACGCGCTCACCATCGCGTCCGGGTCGATTGCCGTTTCCCTGGTGTAGCGCTCCGGATGGAACAGGCCGGCGATCACGACCGCGTCTGCCAGGGCCAGCGCGTTCTCGTAGCCCGTCTGGAATTCCTTGCGTTGCGCCGTGTAGCTGCGTGGCTCGAACACGGCGACGATGCGGCGTCCGGGGAAGCGCTGGCGTGCGGCCAGGATCGTCTCGCGGACCGCCGTGGGGTGGTGCGCAAAATCGTCGATCACCGTGATGCCATCCACCTCGCCACGAACCTCCATTCTGCGCCGCACGCTCTGGAACGTCTGGAACGATTCCGCCACACGGTCCGGCGACGCTCCGACCGCGGCGGCCGCCACGGCGGCCGCGAGTACGTTGCGGACGTTGAAGCCGCCCGCCAGGGGCGTGTCCACTTCGGCCCAGGCCTCGCCGTCTCGCGCAATCGTGAAGCCCGTCCGCTCGCCGAAGCGAACGTCCCGCGCCGTCCACCGAGGTGGCGTGGGCCAGTCCGGATCGTCGGGGCCGCGCCAGCCGAACGACTCGACCGGCGCCGGCGAGGCCGCGGCCAGTGTACGGGCGACCGCAGAATCCCAGCCGGCTACCAGGCGTCCCCGTCGCGGCACGAGGTTGATGAAGCGGGAGAACGCCCACCGGTATGCGGCATCGTCGCGGTAGATGTCGGCGTGATCGAACTCGACGTTGGTCACGACCGCGACATCGGGCAGGTAGTGCCACATCTTCGGACCCTTGTCGAAATAGGCCGTGTCGTACTCGTCCGACTCGATCACGAAAATGTGGGAGTCCGTGAGGCGAAAGGAGGTGCCGAAGTTCTCGGCGATACCGCCGACGAGGAACGAGGGACGGAGCCCGGCCACATCGAGGGCCCACGCCAGCAGCGAGGTCGTCGTCGTCTTGCCGTGTGTACCGGCCACGGCGATGACCGTCCGGCCGCGCAGGAACTCCTCTTTCAGGGTGACCGCGGCGGAGGTGTAGGGGATCTTTTCGTCGAGCACGTGCTCAAGCTCGGGGTTCCCGCGGGAGATCGCGTTGCCGACGATGACGACATCCGGCCGTGGCGTCAGATTCTCGGGACCGAACCCCTCCCGATATGCAATCCCAAGGGATTGCAACAGATCCGACATCGGAGGGTACACATTTTCGTCGGATCCGGTGACCGTATGCCCGGCGGCCTTGAGCAGGCCCGCCACCGAGGCCATGGCGGTTCCCGCGATCCCGATCAGATGGAAATGTCGTTGGCGCATACCATAACGTACGGATCCAGCGGTGGCGCGGCACCGGGTCCCCCGGCCAACGGGGTAGACGGTGCACGGGCCGGCCCTTAAATTTTCACGGTTCGGCCGGAATCACCGGCCCAGTTGACGACGGTCCCGATCCCATTCGCGGCGGGACACCGTGCAGCGAACGGGAGGCACATGATCGAGATCCAGATCGGCGAAGGCGATCGCATCGAGTGGGCACTGAAGCAATTCCGCCGCAAGATGTTGCGGTCGGGACTCTTCAAAGACATGAAGAAGAAGCGCTTCTACGAGAAGCCCAGCGAAGCGAGAAAGCGGAAGGAAGCGGACGCGCGCCGTCGGAACGCGCGGGCCCGCCGCCGCGGCCGCTGATCGGAGAGTCGCAGCACGGACGGCGGTGACGCCGTTCGATCCCGCCCGGCGGTGCGCCCCTGCGCTGCCGGGCGATCGCATTTGTGGCGAATTCCATCGACGAACGGCGGCAGCGTCGAAACGATGTCGACCCCACGTGAAGATGAGGCGCTGAAGCGAAGCGGAACGCCCGGCGAGGCGGCGGGGGCGGATCTGGCAGGCCGCCTGGCCGAGGCGGAGTCGCGCCTTGCCGCAATGCTGGCCGAGCGGCACCGGACGGCCGACCGGGTCCGCCGGCTGCAGTCCCTGACGAGCGGCCTGCTGCGCGCGCTCACGCCGGCTCAGGTTGCCGAGGTCGTCGTCCGTGAGGGACTGCCGGCCGTGCAGGCCGAGGCGGGCGCGCTCGT
>JBFJPA010000073.1:0-12384 GCA_041617355.1 Longimicrobiales bacterium | reverse complement strand
GGCGCGGCCCTGCGCGATGCCGGCTATGACGCCTTCGAGCTGGCCCGCGCGAATACCGACCAGGTCGCGCGGGTGGCGGGTGTCGAGCGGGATCGCGCCGAATCGTGGATCCGCTTCGCGAGACTGGCGACGCTGCGCGGCATCGGCGCGACCAACGCGCGGCAGCTCCAGTCCATTGGCATCCACGACGTCGAAACGCTCGCACGTGTGGATGCGAACGAGCTGATCGCGCGCCTCGACGCCATCCGCGACCGGCCCGTGGTGCCGGCCCGGATCCGTGTGTGGCTGCGCGCGGCGAGGGCGGCGGCGGAGCGCGACGGGTAGGACGCCTGGACCCGTGGCGGCGCGACAACCCATCATGGGGTTCCGGCCCCGCGCCGCCCCAACGCGACGACCCCCTCACCGGAGCGCACCATGCGAAACCGCCGCCTCATCGCCGTCCTCCCGCTCCTGCTGCTCGCAAGCGGCGCCCAGGCGCCATCCGCGCGGCAGCCGGCCGACGCGCCCTTCGCCGTCGAGTACTACTACAAGATCCAGTGGGGGCACTTCGCGGAGTGGATGGAGCTGTACAGGAAGAACCACTACCCCGTTCTGGTCCGGCAGATGGAGCAGGGACGCATCCTCGACATGTACGCGGCCACTCCGGTCAACCACGCCGGCGAAGCGTCGCGCTGGGACTTCCGCTTCACCATTGTCTACCGCAGTGCGGCCGATGCGTACGACCGGACCGTCGACACCAACGCGATCATCGGCGCGCTCTACCCGGACCGCGCCACATTCGACCGGGAAGAACAGCGCCGGTTCCAACTGCTCGTCGAGCACATGGACGTGCCCATCGTCCGTGACGATCTCACCGCCTGGCGGAAGACGCCGCCCGGCCGCTGAGTCGACGTTTCAGTCGGCGTCGTCGCTCTGCAACTGCTCGTAAAGCCAGGCCTTCGCCATGCGCAGGTCACGGTCGACGGTGGCCGGCGAGATCCCCAGCACCTGCGCGGTCTCCTCGTAGCTGAGCCCGCCGAAGTAGTGCAGCTCGACCGCGCTGGCCTTGCGCGCGTCGAACGCCTCGAGCCGGGTCAGCGCATCATCCAGTGACAGCAGGTCCGACGGCCGTTCCGGCGCGACCAGCAGCGCCTCGTCCAGTGTGACCCGCGCCGACCCGCCGCCTCGCTTGGCGCGCTGTTTCGATCGTGCGTGATCCACGAGGATCCGGCGCATGGCACGTGCGGCGACCGCGAAGAAATGCGCGCGGCCGTTCCACTGCACGTCGGCGTCCACCAGGCGAATGAACGCCTCGTGAATCAGCGCCGTCGCCTGCAGCGTGTGGTCCGCCCGCTCGCCTCGAAGGTGCCGCTCCGCGACGCGGTGAAGGTCGGAGTAGACGTGTGAGAGCAGAACGTCCCGCGCTTCGGCATCGCCGTCGCGCCAGGAGACGAGAAGTCGAGTGACGTTCTCAGTTTCGGACAACGTGTCTCATCTCGTCTGTCGGAGTCTTCCCGAGTCTAGCCCCGCCTCGCCGAAACACGCCAGATCGCGCGCTGTGAGGGTCGATCCGAGGCCGATGAGGGTGAGCCCCGCGTTTTGTCGCTCTCCAGTGTGAACGAGGATGACAACAAAGGAGAACGGACGATGCGCTCGAGCTTGACGAGATCCCTGATTGCTCCCCTGGCCGTGATCTTCGCCCTGACCGGCTGCAGTGAAATCACGGGCAACGACGGCGAAGCGGCGCGGGTCAACGTGTCCGGCAACTGGACCGGCCAGTTCACGCACCCCGGCTGGGACGGCGGATTCCTGACGCTCAGGCTGACACAGCTCGACAACGTCGTGACCGGCGAGTACCAGCTACGCCTCGCCAAGCGCCACGCGAACGGACGCACGCAGGTTCAGCAGTATTCGGGTCGCGTCCTCGGCGCCAGCGTGGACAACCGCCATTTCGAGATCGTGCTGCAGCGGAGGGATGGCACCTGGACGCTCGACGCGGTCCTCGACGGCCGCAACCAGATGGCGGGTCCGTGGCGCAGCGGCCGGATCACGGGCACCTTCGACGTCGAGCGCTGACCGAAGCGCAGCGGAGACGCCGACAGAATCGAAGGAATCGGCTCGAAACACACCGTGCAACGTCTGACGACTTCCCGGCCGCCGCCGGTGCCTCCGGGCACGAGCGGCGGCCGATCCTTCTGCCCACGTCAACGGAATTTGCCCGCGCGGCCGCCGTCGGCCTACACTCGCATGGACGACCTCCAATGTCGGACGGTCGCTCTCCCTCGGCCCACCGCCCGCAATGGATTCGCAGGCCGCACGCTGGAAGACGCTGGAACGTCTCTTCAACGAGGCGCTCGATCGAGCGCCGGATCAACGTGCGGCCTACCTCGCTGCAGCGTGTGGCGATGATACCGAGCTGCGCCACGAAGTCGAGCGGCTGCTGGCGGCGAATGCGGTCGAGAGCATGGAGATCAGCCGCATCGTCGCGGAGGGCGCCGCGGAGGCCGCCGCCGTCGTCGAGCGAGCGCAGGCAGGCGCGCGCGTGGGGCCGTGGCAGCTGGTTCGCGAGCTGGGCCGCGGTGGCATGGGCGCCGTCTGGCTCGCCGAGCGCGCGGACGCCGAGTACAAGGGCCACGCGGCAATCAAGCTGATTCGACCCGATCGTGCGGGCCGCGGTCTGATCCGCAGGTTCCTGAGCGAGCGACAGATCCTCGCCGACCTGCACCACCCGAACATCGCGCAGCTCCTCGGCGGCGGCACCACGCAGGACGGCCGACCGTGGCTGGCGATGGAGTACATCGAGGGCGAACCGATCGACGCGTTCTGCAATCGTCGGCGCCTCGATGTCGAGCGGAGGATCGACCTGTTCCGCAAGGTGTGCGCGGCCGTCCAGTTCGCCCACGCCAACCTCGTGGTCCACCGCGACATCAAACCCGCCAACATCCTCGTCACCGAAGACGGCACGCCGAAGCTGCTCGACTTCGGCATCGCCAAGATCCTGGATCCGGTCGCCGCATTCACGGCCGTCGAGACGGCGACGGGGGCGCAGCTCCTGACGCCGCCCTACGCGAGCCCCGAACAGATCCGCGGCGGGCCCGTTTCCACCGCCACCGACGGATACTCGCTGGGTGTCGTCCTGTACGAGCTGCTCACGGGCCGCCTGCCCTACCGCGTCGACGGAGAGCTGCCGCACCAGCTGGCCGAGGCCATCCTCGCGCAGGATCCGGAGCCGCCGTCCCGCGCAGTCACGCAGCCGCCCGGCACCACCCGCCCGCGCGCACCCACGGAGCCGACCACGACGCGCGATGTCGCCGCGGAACGCGGAACGACGGTCGAGCGCTTGCGCCGCCGATTGAGCGGGGACCTGGACACGATCCTGCTCACCGCCCTGCGCAAAGAGCCGGACCGACGCTACGCGTCCGTGGAACGATTCGCCGAGGACCTGCGTCGCTACCGCGAACGCCTGCCCGTCACAGCGCGGCCCGACACGTGGCGCTACCGGGCGGGCAAGTTCGTCAAGCGGAACCGCGGCGCCGTCGCCTCCGCGCTCACTGTCTTCCTGCTCGTCCTGTTCAGCGCGTTTTCGCTCGCCTTCCAGGCCCGCAGCATCGCGAACGAGCGGGATGCCGCCAACCTCGAGCGCGACAAGGCCGAACGCGTGGCGGAGTTCCTCGTCGACGTCTTCGAAGCGGCCGACCCGGACAATACCCGCGGCATGGAGGTCACCGCCCGCGAGATCCTCGCACAGGGCAGCGACAAGGTCGCCACCGAGCTCGCCGACCAGCCCGACGTCCAGGCCGCCGCGATGCACGCCATCGGCCGCGTCTACCGCGCGCTTGGCGAATACGACAGCGCGGCCACGTTTCTCGAGCGATCGCGCGACCGCCGCCTCGAGTCTCTCGGACCGCTCCATCCCGACTATGCCAATAGCCTGGACGAGCTCGGCTCGCTCGCCCGGCTCCGCGAGAATCTCGAGTCCGCCGAGCGGCTGCACCGCGAAGCCCTCGCCATCCGCCGGACGACATTCGGCAACGAACACGCCGACGTCGCAAAGAGTCTCAGCAACATCGGCGTCGACCGCCACGACCAAGGCGACTTCGCGGCCGCCGAGTCGCTCTACATTGCCGCACTCGACATGCGCATGCGCATCCTCGGGCCCGAACACGCCGCCACCGCCACTTCGCTCGACAACCTCGGCAACCTCTACACCGACCAGGGTCGTTATGACGACGCCATCCGCGTCGGCCAGGAGGCCCTCGAGATCCGGCGCACGCTGTTCGGCACCGACCACATGGACATCGCCTACGCGCTCAACAACCTCGCCTCGTCCTTCGAGTTCGCCGGCCGCTACGACGAGGCCGAGCCGCTCTACATCGAATCGCTCGATATCCGCCGCAAGATTCTGCCCGAGGCGCACTCCGCGACCCTCGTCGTCATGAACAACCTTGGCGGACTCCGACTGCGCACGGGCGACTTCGCCGGTGCCGCGGACATCCTCGAGGAAGTCGTCCGGCTCCGGCGCCTCAACCCCGTCGGCGACTTCGCCCTCGCCACGCCACTCAGCAACCTCGCCCTCGCCTACTCCCGCATGGACCGCCACGCCGAGGCGATCCCGAGGTTCGAGGAAGCCATCACGCTCATGCGTCGCTCACGCGGCGAGCGCGACCTCTACGTTTCGTTTCCCCTGAACGGACTGGCCGGCTCATTCGTCGAAACCGGCCGTCACGCCGATGCAGAACGCGCGTATCGCGAGATCGTGGCGATCCGGAAAGAGACGTACGGGCCCGACGGCCACCCCAACCTCGTGTTCTCCCTCGACAGCTTCGGCTCCTTCCTCCTCGACCGCGGCCGGTCGGCCGAGGCCGCGCCGATCCTCGAGGAGGCCGTGTCCATCGCCAGCACCGTTTTCACTCAGTCCCACCCCTACCACGCCGACGCACTCGTCAGCCTCGGACGGCTGCACCTCGAGGCGGGCCGACCCGCCGATGCCGAGCCAATCCTGCGCCAGGGCGCCGACATGCAAGCCGAGCTCCGCGGCGATGACCACGTGACAACAGCCCAGGCGAAGAGCCTGCTCGGCCGCACCCTCGTCCAGCTCGGGCGACGCGACGAAGCCCGGCCGCTGCTCCTCGAGTGCCTGCCCGTTCTCGAAGCCTCCCAGGCCGGCGACCGATGGATCCGCCCCGCGCGCGCCGCGCTCGCGCTCACGACGTCCGCCGCGCGCTGACAACCACAGAGAACGCAAAGGCGACAGAGAAAACACAAAGGAGAAGTTGCCGTAACGGATTACGGAAGCCGTCGACCAGGCGTTGATGACGGGCATCCGTTCGAAAGAATGAACCCGTCCTCCGCGTCGCTGTGGTTGATCCTTTTCCGTCGTCGCTCCATTGAGGCTCGGTGTTCTCGGTGTTAGCCGTGAGCGTGGCCCCAGCCGCAAAGGGGCCACAAACCGGAATTACTAGCACGTACCGCAATTGCGCACCCCGACGAGCACAATCCGCTGCCGCAATCGCTTACGTTGCGCGGCGGATAACGCGATACGAAAAGGCTGGCACAGCCGGCCCCGAGTGCTTCACTTTTCCATTGATGAACTCGCTGTGGCGTGACGACCAGGCTGCTGCGGCGTCCTCACTGTTGGAGCTTCGCGCCTACACCTCGCGACTCTTGAGCCACGAGCCGGCACTCGTGCTGCATGGCGGTGGCAACACATCCGTCAAGACGACGGTGCAGAATCTGTTCGGCGAGTCAGAGTCGGTCATATACGTCAAGGGCAGCGGCTGGGATCTCGCGACGATCGAGCCGGCGGGATTCGCGCCGGTCCGGCTGGAGCCGCTGCGCCGCCTTGCAGAGCTGGCGACTCTCTCCGACACCGACATGGTGACCGCGCAGCGTGCGGCGATGATCGATCCGATGGCGCCGACGCCATCCGTCGAAGCCATCCTGCACGCGATCATCCCGTACGACTGGGTCGATCATACACACGCCGATGCGGTGGTCGCAGTGAGCAACACCGCGGGCGGCGAGGCGCGCATACGCGAAGTCTATTGCCACAGCGTGCTCGTCGTGCCGTACGTAATGCCTGGATTCGTGCTGGCGCGCACGGTGCGCGAGATGACGCGCGACATCGATTGGAGCACGCTCGAAGGCATGGTGCTGCTGAACCACGGCGTGTTCTCGTTCGGCCCGGACGCGCGATCGAGCTACGAGCGCATGATCGAGCTGGTCACCCGCGCCGAGGAATACCTCGTCGCCCAGAGTGTGACCCCGGAGTGCAACCCGGTCGTCGAGGCCGAGGAGTGCGAGGCCGCCTCGCCGCTCGAGCTTGCAGCGTTGCGCCAGGCCGTCGGGCGTGCGCGGGGCGGTCCTGTGATCGCGCGATTCGACGGCACGCCGGCGGCGCGGCATTTCGCGTCACTGCCGGACGTGGACAGCATCGCGACGCGTGGTCCGCTGACGCCGGACCATGTCATCCGGACCAAGCCAGCGCCGTGCGTGTCGGCGGGAGGTTGGGAGTCGTCGATCGACGCGTACACGGCGGCATACGACGCCTACTTCCACCGGCACGCGCGGCCGGAGCATGTGATGCTCGATCCCGCGCCACGCTGGATCGTCTGGCGGGGCCGAGGCTCCGTCGGCATTGGGTCGACCGTGAAGAGCGCGGACATCGTCATCGACATCGCGCAGCATACGACGCGTGCAATCCAGTGGGCGGAGCGACTCGGCGGATGGACGGCGCTGCCGGAGCGAGATCTGTTCGAGATGGAGTACTGGTCCCTCGAACAGGCGAAGCTGAAGAAGGCCGGTGCCGCGCCGCCACTCACGGGCAAGGTCGCGCTCGTCACGGGCGCGGCCAGCGGAATCGGCCGGGCGACGGCGGAAGCGCTGCATGCCGCCGGTGCGGCGGTCGTCGGCACGGACATCAAGCCGGATATCGCGACGACGTTCGGCAGCGCAGACTTGCTCGGCCTCGTCGCCGACGCCACGGATCGGCACGCGGTCGAGTGGTCGGTCGCCGAAACCGTCTCCCGTTTCGGCGGGCTGGACATTGTCGTGGCCAACGCCGGGATCTTCCCGGCCAGCCGGCGCCTCGAGGATCTGGACGAGGAGACCTGGCGCGCGAGCCTCGATCTCAACCTGTCAGGCCACCTCTACGTCCTGCGCGCCGCGATCCCGTTCCTCAAGCAGGGGTTCGATCCGAGTGTCGTGATCATCGCGTCGAAGAACGTGCCTGCACCGGGCCCCGGCGCCGGCGCGTACTCCGTCGCGAAAGCAGGCCTCACGCAGCTCGGCCGGATCGCTGCCCTCGAACTGGGCAGATACGGGATCCGCGTCAACCTCGTACATCCGCACGCCGTGTTCGATACCGGCGCATGGAACCCTGACGTCATTGCCGCACGCGCGCGCCACTACGGCATGACGCCCGACGAGTACCGGACGAACAACCTGCTCGGGATCGAGCTCACGTCGGCCGACGTGGCGCGCACCATCGTCGCACTGGTCGGGCCCGCGTTTCGGGGCACGACCGGCGCACAAATCCCCATCGATGGAGGAAGCGACCGCGTCGTCTGACTCGTCCCATCCTCACGCGCCCCGTCGTTATCCGTTGACAAAAAGAAATCCGTCCTCCACGTCTCTGTGGTTGAAAAAACTCAGTGTCCTCGTTCGTTACCGTTCTCCGTGTCCTCCCAAGAAACGAACGAAGAAGTCGGCGGCCGCCCGGTACGCCGCGAGCCAGTTGCGGTGCAACAGGAAGCCGTGCACCTCGTCGGGGAAAACGAGCTGTTCGACGTGCACGTTCCGCTCTCGCAGTTTCTCGACGAGTGCGACGGTTTCCACGAAGCGGACGTTGCGGTCATCATCGCCGTGGATGACGAGGACGGGCGAGCGCCAGGTGTCGATGGACGACATGGGCGAGGCGAGGAACGCGGTACGCGCGGCGTCCGGATCGTCCTTTGGATCGTAGGTCGGCACGAAGGTGGCGATACCGACGTTCCAGTCGTGCACGCCGTGCACATCGACGCCGGCCTTGAACAGATCTGACGCGCGGGACAGTCCCATGGCCGTGAGGTAGCCGCCGTAGGAGCCGCCGAAGATGCCGATACGTTCGGGATCGACATCGGCGCGCGAGCGCAGATAGAGGCCCGCACCCATCACATCGTGGAACTCGCTGCCGCCGCTGGCGCCGTAGTTCTCGGCCTCGCGGAACTCGAGGCCGTAGCCGATGCCGCTGCGGTAGTTGACGGAGAGAACGATGAAGCCGCGCGAGGCGAGGTACTGGTTCAACGCGTACGCGTTGTGGTAATACGAGCCGTAATGCCAGCCGAGCAGCATCTGCCGGCGAGAGCCGCCGTGGAAGTAGAGCAACGCGGGGCGGCGCTCACCGGGACGGAGGTCACGCGGCCGGAAGAGCTGGCCGCGGATCGTCATGCCATCGGCGGCGTTGAAGACGACGGCCTCGGGCTCGACGAGCGCGTCCGCGGGGAAGCCGTCCAGTGCGCCGTCCGCGAGCAGGCGCTCCGTGGTTCCGACCCGCACGACGGCGTGGGCCGGCCGTCGCGCGTCGGAGCGCAGGAAGGCGAGGGCGCCGGCCGCGAGCGGTGCCGGTTCCCATTCGATGGCGTTGCCGCTCGTCACACGAGTTGGTGGTCCGCCGGACGGGGCTACGCTCCACACGTCGCGGCGGTCGATGTCGTCCTGGTTCGAGTTGAACACGACCGTGCGTCGGTCCGGCGCGAGCGTGACGTATTCGACCTCGAACGCGCCCGGCGTCAGGTGCACGGCGCTGCCGCCTGCGGCGGGCACGGACCAGAGGTGCGTCCAACCCTCACGCTCCCACGGGAAGACGAGCCGATCGTCGGCCGTCCAGAGCAGTTGGTCGGACCCGACAATGCCCCGGAACGCGCTGCCACGGCCGGCGCCGGCACGCCAGACTTCGCGGCTCTCGCCAGTCCCGATATCGGCGACCTGGATCGACCACGGCCGCGCTTCGCGCACGGGCTTGAACAGCGTCAGCGCGAGGGAGGCCGGCTCGCGGATCCACGCGACGCGTCGGCTGTCGGGCGACCACGCGGGGCTGTGGTCACGATCGACGCTCGGACTCAGGAAGACAACGGTGCGCGCGCTGTCGTCGTAAACTCCGATGAACGCGTGGGTGCCCCGATTCGACACGAACGCGAGACGTCGGCCATCGGGCGACCAGCGCAGATTCCCCACGCCCCCGCGCACGCGGGCCAGTGTGACGGGTGATGTCGCGCCGTCGAGCGGCGCCGCCCAGATCTGGCCGCCACGCACGAACGCAATCCGATCGCCGCGCGGCGAGACCACGGCGCCGCTGCCCGCTCCGATCTCGGTGGGGGCCGAACTGTCGACATGGATGCGGAACAACGCGCTCGTCGCGCCGGCGGGGTCGTGGGTCGGGTTGGGATTCTCGCCGGCGCGATTGGCGGCGCCACCGCGGGTGAAGACGAGCCGAACGCCATCCGGCGCCCAAACGATCGAGCCGAGCTCCTGCCCGTCGTCCTCCGTGTACCGTGTCAGCGGTCGTCCCCGCCAGTCGGGCGCCCGCGCGACCCAGAGGTTGCGCGCGCCTTCGGCGGTCTGGATCCATGCGACGGCGCTCCCGTCACTCGAGGCCGTGAGGCCCGACGGGAACGGGCTCGAGAGTAGCCGCTCGAGCGTGAGCGGCTGCGCCCGCGTCGGGGCTGGCAACGTCGCGAGCAGAAGCCCGACGAAGAGAAGTGACCCGTAGGACGATTGAATTCGCATGGTCAGAACGGGGGAGTAGGTTGCGCGCCCGTGGTGCGGCGCCGGTACGCGAGCGTCATCGCCGGTTCGAAGTCCCGGCCCACTTTCACTTCGAGCAGAACGGACATGGAGCCGGCGTCGATGATGAAGAGGGTCATGCGCCACTCGGACGCACGGGCGCCGTACGTGCGGCCCGTGAAGACGAAGCGATTCTCGCCGACGGCCTCGCCCGTCGCGTCGGAGCGGCTGCCATCCGAGGCGAAGCCCCAGAGCGTGTAGCGGCTCGCGTCTGGATCCCAGCCGATGAACGTTTCTTCCTCGATGCTGCGGCCATCCGCGAGGCTGATCGTCTGCTTGACACGCAGGTAACGCCCGCCGAGCGCGAACTCGTGCGAGCGCGCCGAACGGAACTGCCCGAGCGATGGCAACTGGCCATCACCTTCCCAGATCCCGCCGACGAGCGGTCCGAGCGCCTGGACCGGGCCAGTCTGCGCGTGTGCCGGCAGTGCGAGTGCCGCCGACAGGACGAAGAGAAAGACGTGACGAAGGAGGTTCATCGACCGGACGGTGTGGGTGAGAGCTCGTGAATCGGCCGGTGCCCGGAGCGCCGGGCAGCAAGTATAGCGCGTCCCGCACCGGAGAACGAACACTCGTCTGCACCCAGCCGCTGAGACCGCGAAACCTTGCGGCGATGCCCCGACCGGGGCGACACTCGGGGTAGCGATATCCCGCCAGGAGGTCCCCATGCGTATCACCCTCGCCTGGTTCGTCGCCCTCGTCATGCTTGCCGGTTGTGCAACGCGGGGCGCCGAAAGCGGGCCCCGCCGCGATCGCGATGTGATCACGGCGGAAGAGATCGAAGAGATCAACGTCGCCACCGCGTTCGACGTGATTCGCCAGCTGCGTCCCGAATACCTGCGGAGCCGCGGCCAGATGTCGTTGCGCGACAGCGAGCCCGAATATGCCGTCGTGTACCTGAACGGCGTCAAATACGGCGGGCTCGAGCAGCTCCGGACCATCCGTGCGATGGACATCGCGGAAATCCGCTACATCAGCGCTTCCGATGCAACCACGCGCTGGGGCACCGGCCACTTCGGCGGGGTGATCGAGATCACCGTAAAGACGTGAGCGACACGCCGACGCCAGGCCCATCCCGGCGGGCCTGGCTGATCGGCGGCCTCGGCGCCGCGGTCACGACCCTCGCGGCATTCGGTCCACGCAGGCCGCGTATTCCCATGACGGACTCACTCCTCGAGCGACCGATCCCATCGACGGGCGAACGCATCCCGGTGCTCGGTCTGGGCACATGGCAAACGTTCGACGTGGGTACTGCCGAATCCGAGCGTGCCCCGCTGCGGTCCGTCCTCACGCGGTTTGTGGAGCTGGGCGGCCGCGTTGTCGACTCGTCTCCCATGTACGGCCGCGCCGAACAGGTCGTCGGCGATATCGCCACCGAGACCGGCGCGCACGACCGCCTCTTCCTCGCGACCAAGGTGTGGACGCGCGGTCGGACGGAGGGCAGCCGGCAGATGGCACAGTCGCTGCAGCGGTTACGCGTCGAGCGAATCGACCTGATGCAGGTGCACAACCTGCTCGATGCGCGCACACACCTCGCCACGCTCAGCGCATGGAAACGCGAAGGCCGGGTCCGATACGTCGGCGTGACGCACTACACGGCCAGTGCGCACGATGACCTCGAGCGCGCGATTCGCGACCACGCTCCGGATTTCATCCAGGTCAACCTTTCGGTCGCGGAGCGTCAGGCCGAGCAGCGCCTCCTGCCGCTCGCCGCAGACCGGGGCGTCGCGGTCATCATCAACCGACCGTTCGCGGAAGGCTCGTTGTTCCGGCGCGTGCGCGGCCGCGCTCTGCCCGCGTGGGCCGCCGAGCTCGAATGCTCCAGCTGGGCGCAGCTGTTCCTCAAGTTCGTGCTCGGCCACACGGCCGTGACCGTCGCGATCCCGGCCACGTCGAATCCACGACACCTGGAAGACAACATGGCGGCCGGGCTCGGGCGAATGCCGGACGCGACCGAGCGCGAGCGCATCGCCCGCGCCGTGCTCGACGGCTGATTCGCTACCAGCCCAACTTGTCGATGAAATAGGGCAGCATTCGCCGCCACCACGGCCAGTCGTGGTTCACATCGTGGCCCCACAGGTCCAGCAGGTGCGGGATCTGCTTGGCCGAGAGAAGCGCCGAGAGCCGGCGTGACTCGTCAGGCGCCTCCCAAGCGCCCTGTCCCGTCACGACGATGAGCGCACACCTCGCACGCAGCAGATCGAGCAGCGGGCCGTCCAGGTCGGGCAGGTAGGAAAACGGGTTGTTGAAGTAGACGTTGCTATCCCCGTAACCCTTCAGATAGCCGGGACCGAGATCGTAGAAGCCGCTCATCGCGATGAGCGTGTCGAACAGATCGGGTCGCCGGAACACCGTATTCGCGGCGTGAAACGCGCCGAAGCTCGCGCCGCTCGCACCGATCCGCACC
Source organism: Longimicrobiales bacterium (assembly GCA_041617355.1). Taxonomy (GTDB): domain Bacteria; phylum Gemmatimonadota; class Gemmatimonadetes; order Longimicrobiales; family RSA9; genus JBFJPA01. Next base: position 176 of record JBFJPA010000073.1, on the reverse strand, counting down.
CGCTTGTCCCCACACGCGTGGCGGATGTACGGCACGACTTCGTCTTCGATGTAACGCGAATACAGGGCCTGACGCCTCGCCTGCTCCTGGACCGGCAGCTTCCGATCCATCCAGGCGAGCCGGTTGATGCTCTCGATCGAGAACACGCGAAGGCGACCCGCCAGCAGCGCCGGTTC
>JBFJPA010000072.1:0-12502 GCA_041617355.1 Longimicrobiales bacterium | reverse complement strand
TGACATGGATCAGCCCGTCGTCCGAGCCCGTGTATACGAGTCCCTCCGTCACCGGACTCTCCGAGATGGCCGTGAGCGTCGCGTACTTCGACATCGCGCCATTGTCGTGCAGCGCGTCCAGCTCCCACACGCGACCCATGAAGGGCAGCTCGTAGCGGTTGGTATTCGTGGTGAGGTCGCCGCTCACCGCGGTCCACGAATCGCCGCGGTCGTTACTCCGCCACAGGCGCTGCGAACCGAACCACAGTCGGTTCGAGTCGTGCGGGCTCACGAGGATCGGCGAGTCCCAGTTCCAGCGTTCGGGCGGATCACCAACGCCGGGTTGCGGCTGGATCTGCAACGCCTCGTCGTTGCGACGGTCCACGCGATAGAGATTGCCCTGCTGCGTCATCACGTACATGACGTTCGGGTCGGACGGATCGAACTCGACGCCGTAGCCGTCGGCGCCCATCGGGAAGTGCCAGTCCTCGTTGCGTACGCCCTCCGTAGTGCGCGTGCGCGCTGGACCCAACAACGTGCCGAGGTCCTGTGCGCCGCCCAGGATCTCGTAGAACGGTTCGGAATTCGACACCGCGACCTTGTAGAACTGTGAGATCGGCAAGTTCGGGAAGTGCTTCCACGTCGCGCCCATGTCGAACGTCTCGTAGAGCCCCGCGTCGGTGCCCGCGATCATGTGATCGGTGTCGTCAGGGTCGATCCAGAGCGCGTGGTTGTCCGAGTGCTTCTCGCGCCCCGTCTCGAGGTTGGTGAACGTCGCGCCCGCATCGCGCGTGACCTGGAAGAACACGTCCATCTGGATGACCAGGTCGGCGTTCGCGGGCGAGGCCTCGATCTCCTGGTAGTAATGGGGGCCGGTGCCGCCCGAGATGTAGCCGTTGGTGCGTGTCCAGCTCTCACCACGATCCGTGGAGCGATAGAACCCACGCTGCTCCGCGTTCGCCTCGATGGTCGCGTACACACGGTCGGGATCGGCCGGTGTGACGGCCAGTCCGATCTTGCCCATGTCACCCGTCGGCAGGCCGGTCGTGAGCTTGCGCCACGTCTGACCGCCATCGGTCGACTTGTACAGTCCGGACGCGGGACCGCCCGCCATAAAGCCCCACACATGGCGGCGCCGCTGATAGGCCGCTGCGTAGACGACATCGGGATCGTCGGGCGCGAACTCGAGGTCCGTGACGCCGGTGTTCTCATCGATCTCGAGCACGCGCGTCCACGTGGCGCCGCCATCGGTCGTGCGATAGACGCCGCGTTCGCCGCCCGCCGACCACAGCGGACCCTCGGCCGCGACGAGCACGCGGTCGCCATCCGCGGGGTGGATCAGGATCCGGCCGATGTGCTCGCTGCGTGTGAGTCCGACGTTCTCCCAGGTGCGGCCGCCATCGCGGCTGCGGTACACGCCGGAACCCCAGGCCACGTGTCGGCCGCTGACGTTCTCGCCCGTGCCGACCCACACCACTTCGGGATTCATCGGATCCAGCGCAACCACACCGATCGAGTAGCTGGGCTGATCATCGAAAATCGGCGACCAGGTCGTGCCCGCGTTCGTCGTCTTCCACAGTCCGCCCGAACCCGCGGACACGTACCACACCGAACGATTCGTGGGGTGCACGGCGATGTCGGAGATTCGGCCGCCGGCGACCGCGGGTCCGATCTCGCGCAGACGCTGACTGGCGACGACGGCGGCGAAACGCGCTCGGTCGGGCGCCTGCTGGGCGGACGTGTCGGCCGCCGTGACCGCGGCCAGCACGAGGAGTGAGCAGAGTGCGCGCGCGGAGCGGGCCACTGGACAAGACTTCGGAGCGTTGGAGCGCATTGATGTTCCCTCGACCGGGGGGCACGGTGCGGGGCTCACGATGCCGGCCGCGACCCGCCAATGGCAAGTCCAGGCGGAGCTCCCGCTCTCTCGCGCAGTTCACACACCCAACCATCACAATTCCTGCACACTTCACCCCTCCGGCGATTCGCCGACTCCTGCGAGGTTTACCTTGGATCACGTTGCCGAACCGTACTGCACGATCGAGAGCCGAGACCATGCACGCCATCCGAATCGCTTTCCGTCGTCTGCGTCGCGCAAAGGGGTACGCCGCGGCCTTCATCCTGACGCTGGGCCTGGGGATCGGCATCAATACGGCGATCTTCAGCGTGGTGAACGGCGTGCTGCTCGAACCGCTGCCGTACGCGAATGCGGATCGTCTGGTCTATCTGCGGCAGCCGGCGACGCTGCGCGGCCTGGACGACATCGGCTTTTCGTTCGTGGAGATCGCGGATCTGAAAGATGGGCTGCGCACGCTGGACGCGTTCGTCGAGTATGGCGACCTGACGTTCAACGTGGTCGGCGAGGGCGAGCCACACCGGGCGGTGGGCGGGATCGTGACATCGAACTACTTCGATGTGCTCGGACTGCGACCGGTCCTGGGCCGGACGTTGCAGTCGCAGGACGATGGGACCGGTGCGCAGCCGGCCATGGTGCTGACGCACGGGTACTGGCAACGTGTGTTCGGCGGGGATCCGAACGTGCTGGGCCGCACCCTCAAGCTGTACGTCTTCTCCCAGCCCAAGACCGTGCGTGTGGTCGGTGTGATGGCGCCGGGCGCGCTCTACACGGGAGTCCGGCAGCAGGACTTCTTCGTGAACTACGCCTCGAGCGAGCACTATGGCGGCGCGGCCATGCTGGACGAACGGACCCATCGGATGACGGACGTGTTCGCACGGCTGGCACCCGGTCAGACAGTGGCCGCCGCACGCGCCGAGCTGGCCGTGGTCCACGACCGCCTGAAGGCCGCGCACCCCGGCTCGTACCCGGCGACGCTCGGGCTGAATCTCATCGCGGACCCGTGGCGCGACGCGCTCACGTCCGAGGCGCGCCCGATGCTGCTGATCCTCGCCGGAACGGTCGCACTGGTTCTGCTGCTGGCATGCGCGAATGTCGCGAACCTCACTCTCACACGGCTGGTCCGACGCGAGCGCGAGCTGGCTGTCCAGTCGGCTCTGGGCGGAAGCGAACGACGGATTCGCGGTGAATTGCTGGCCGAGAACCTGTTGCTCTCACTGGCCGGCGCGGGCCTGGGCCTGCTGTTCGCGCTGGTCACGCGTAACCTGCTGGTGCAGTACGCGAGCCGGTACACGGTGCGGACCGGTGAGATCGCCATCGACTGGACGGTGCTCGGGCTGACCGGCCTCGTCGCCGTGGTCGCGGCCGTCGTCCTCGCCTGGGCACCGCGGTTACCCGGCGTCGAAGCATCCGGTGTGGCCGGACGGCAAGGCGTGGGGGCGACGCGGCGACGGCTGCAGGCGGCGCTGGTCGCCGGCCAGCTCGCGCTGTGCTTCGCGCTGCTCATCGGCGCCGCGCTCATGGTGCGGACCCTCGTGAACCTGTCCCGCGTGGATCCGGGGCTGGCATTCGAGAACGTCGTGGCGCTCGACGTCCCGAACTTCACGGGCATGCCGCCGGATCGGAACCGCGCACTGATGGACCAGCTCGAGGAGCGTACGCGTGGTGCGGCCGGCGTGCGCGCCGTGGCGTCCGCGTCACACGTACCGTTCTCGCCGGTCACACCGCAGCGCCTGACGCTGCAAGTCGAGGGCAGGAACGACGAGGAGATCGCCAGCCCGCCGATCGTCCAGAACTTCGTGAGCCCCGATTACTTCGAGGTCGTCGGCATCCCGATCCTGGCAGGTCGCTCGTTCACGAGTGCGGATGGCGACGGCGGCGAGCCCGTCGTGATCATGAACCGTGCCCTGGCGACGCAGCTGTTCGGCGATGCCGACCCGCTCGACCGACGCGTACGCCAGCAGCAGTTCAACGGCGAATGGGGCAATTGGGTGCGTGTCGTCGGCATCGCGGCCGACACACGGGAGGAGGGCTTCGCCGACGAAGCGACGCACACCGTCTACCGACCAGGCGCGCAGACCTTTCCCGGCCAGAGCCTGGTCGTCCGCCTGACCGGCCCGGTCCAGCCGGTACTCCAGCAGGTCCAGCAATCGGTGCGCGAGCTGGATCCCGAACGGCCGCTCGACAACGTGGTGATGCTGGAAGCGCTGCGCTACGAAGATCTGGCGCCACCTCGTCTCAACGCCACGCTCTTCTCGGCGTTCGCGCTTCTCGCGCTGATCATCGCCGCCGTCGGCGTGCTCGGCGTCCTGGCATTCCACGTCAGTCAGCGCACGCAGGAGTTCGGCGTGCGGATGGCGCTCGGCGCCCGCCGCGAGCAGGTGCTGCGTATGGTCCTGAAGGAGGGCGGCAGGATGCTGGGCCTCGCACTCGCCGCCGGTGTGCTCGGTTCCATGGTCCTCGCGCGCTTCCTGCGCGGCATCGTGTTCCAGATCGGGACCACGGACCCGCTCACCTATCTCGCCGTCGCCGTGCTGCTCAGTGCCGTCGCATTCGTCGCCGCCTGGCTGCCCGCCAGACGGGCGACGCGCGTCGATCCGGTCGAGGCACTCCGAGCGCAGTGACCGGGGTGGCTCAGGTCGCGTCGCCCGCAGGTACGTCGAGGGCGCGCTGCAAAGCGGCGTACGTCCGAATGCCATCGTACGGATCGTAGACGATGAGCGGCGCCTGCCGCGCGTCGAGTCGGGTCGGGTCGCTCGCGAATCGCATCAGTCCGCGCGCGTACGATTCCGGTGACGGATCCGCCGAGGGCGAAGCCCGAAACAGCGCGTTCAGCGCCCGAGATGCACTCCCCTCGACATAGGCCACGACGACGGCCGCCACGACCGCATTGAGCGGGAAGTTGCAGATCCACGCGAGCGGCGAGAACTCCGCGGCCGTGGGTCGGTGCAACGCGAAGTCCTGCAGCAACTCGTCGCGGTGCTTCGCGAGGAACTCACAGAACTCCGCGTATTCGGCCTGGTGCGTGGTGAGTGCGGCCGGCGCCTTGCCGCGAAACGCCCAGGGATCCGCTGAGAGGCCGTTGAGCAGGGCCGCGACGACGTGTTGCCGTTCGTCGGAATGCACTCCGGCCGCGCACAGCCGCGCGTACTCGCGCATCGGCAACAACAGGGAAAACAATAGCCACGGGTAATCGACGATGTTGTCGTCGCGCATGCGGCCCACGTCGCGCCTGTACATGAAGCGGAAGCCCCAGCGCAGGTGACTGCCGAGCATGCCGGCGGCGGGAATCGCGGCGCGCAACTGATGCGCGGGATCGAGCGTGCGGACCTTGCCGAGCAGCGCGTCGTAGCTCGCTTCTTCGGGGTGGTAGTACGAGACGGCGAGCGGCAGCAGCGTCTCGGCGTCGTCGACGAAGCGGTGACCGCTGCCATCGGGACCTTGCAGCTCGCTGATCAGCCGCGTGACGACATCCAGATTCTCGTTGGCATCGCCCTGGTCCCAGGCGCGCACGGCCAGCAGTGACAACACGCCGAGCAAGTAGTGGTCGAGCAGCAGCGCAAGCCCGGCCCGACTCGCCGGCACGTCCAACCGCGCGCAGTAGTCCACGAGCAGCACGGACGCGGTCTCGTCGGGGCGCCGGTGCGATGTGAAGTCCCACGGGTGCAGGATATGGAGCCCTTCACGGCGGCAGCGCGCATCGAGCGAGTCGACGATGCTGCGCAGGTTGAGCCGTGCGGACGCGGTCGGGAAGGTGTGCGAGCGCATGGCCCGGCGCAGTCGCGACAGCGGCACATCGGAGCCGCTTCCGTCCGACAGCGCGTCCACGATCTCGCGGCGAAGAGGACCGCGCAGCACGCTGGATAGCCGGTCGCATGCGGCGTCGTAGTCGAACGCGGTGCTCACCGCCGCTCGCCCAGCTTGGCCTTCAGCTCCTCGAACCAGTTGACGACCACGAAGAAGCGCTCCGGCGTCGCCGGATCCGCGGCGGGCGCCGCGGTCACCCCTCGCGGAATGATGTACCGGTCGCCGTCCGGGTGCAGGTCCCACGAGTAGCCCGACAAACGTGGCCCCGCATGAATCGCTTCGCGGGACAACACCCGAAACGTCGGCTCCCGCTGCACGCGCGCGGCGAAGAGCGTGTCGGCGGGGCCGGAACGGGACTCCTTCCAGTAGTAGATCGTGTTTCCGTCCGGTGACCAGCGAGGCGCCCATCCCGCGCCATTCGACACCGGGATCCGGCCGCCCGGCTCGGGGAAGCTGCGGACGTGGACCTCCATCGTGCCAGTCTCGAATGACGCGTAGGCGACAAGTCCGCCGCCGGGCGCCACTTCGAAATCGAAGAGATACGACTCCGACTGCAGGTACAGGGACGGCCGCGGCTCGGCGCCGGGCTCCGGTTGGATCAGCGACAACTCTGAATCGTTATCGCCGGCCGTCGTGAACGCGAGCTGGCCCGGCCCCAGCCAGTGTTCGGGCGTCAGGGACCCCGGCCCGGCCAATACGCGGAAATCGGTCGAATCATCGAGCGACTTCACGTACAGGTCGGCCTCGTCACTGCCATCCCGGAAGGAGCTGAACGCGATCCGAGCGCCGTCGGGCGACCAAAGCGGCTTCGCGTTGTCGCCCTCGAACGTGAGCTGGCGAGGCGACGTGCCCAGCGCGACGTCGTACACGAAGATCTGGTCCTCGTCCCCGGTTTCGCTGCTGTACGCGACGGACCGGCCGTCGGGCGACCAGCGAAGTCCGCTGAATTCGCGCGGCGTCAGCGGCAGCGTATCGACCGCACCCGTCAGGTGCACGACCAGGAGCCGCGAAGCACCGGCCGAACCGCTGATCCGGCCTGTGCCGTACACCAGCGTGCCCGTCCGCGAGACCGCGTACCGGACCTGGTTACCGCCATACATGCTGACGTCCTCCAGGACACGGACCGACTGGCCGGTAACCTCGCGACGCCGCAAGTCGAACGCGACGGCGAAGAGCCCGCCCGCCGGATGCGCGAAGAGCAGGTGCCCCGTCTCCACGAAGCGCGCATCCACGCCCTCGGCGATCAGTGTCCGGACGGAGTCTGTAGCCAGGTCGAGAAACCGGACGGAGGACTCTTCCGTGAAGAGGACGCCCGAGCCGTCGGGAAGCAAACGAGGCGAGGCTACGGAGCGGTTCAGCAGCGTATCGATGGCGCCCGATTCATGGAGCCGGTACATGCCTCCGGGCGTGACGTAGACGATCGTGCCATCCTGCCCCCAGTGCGGCATTGCCGTGGCGATACGCTCGCCGAGGGCGAGCGGCGCACCGCCGCCCACGCGCACCCTTTGCAGCCCGCCGCTGCCGTACAGGATCCATTCGCCATCCGGCGAAAACGCCGGGAACATCGCATCTTCGGTCTGAGGCACGCGCTGGAAGTCCGATTCGTCCGCGCCGCGCACCCAGAGCGAACGCTGGCCATCCACCTCGGCCGACATCGCGATCGTGCGCCCATCCGGCGAAATGTCGAAAAAGATGCGATCGTCGCTCGACGCCGCAGCACCGACATCGAGACTCATGCGCACCGGGAGCGCCGCCGGTCCAGCCGACTGCAGTTGCAGCACCCACGTGGCGAGCGCGAGCACGGCGAACAACGCAACGAGCGCCGCGATCGAGCGAGGGTCACGCAGCCACGGACGCGTCGTGGTCTGGGCCGCTGCTTCGGCGCCGGTGTGCAGGCCGGTTCTGCGTTCGTAGCTGAACGCTGCATCCGCCAGCGCCCGCTCGAAGGTGGCCACGCTGTCGAAGCGGTCGGCGGGCAGCTTCTCGAGCGCCTTCGCGAGTGCGGCCGCCACGTGGGGCGGGACCGCTCGTCGCACGTCCGTCACCGGCCGTGGCTCCTCCGTGAGGATGCGCATGAGAATGACCTGCGCGCTGGGGCCAGTGTGCGGCGGGTCGCCGGCCAGCATCTCGTAGAGCACGCAGGCCAGGCTGTAGAGGTCCGAGCGCGGTGTGAGATCGCGGTCCGCCGCGGCCTGCTCGGGACTCATGTAGTGCGGCGTACCGAGGCTCAGCCCCGTCTCCGTGAGTCGACCGCCGCCCGCCGCGCTGAGCGCGAGCGCGATGCCGAAGTCGGCGACCACCGGCCGGCCGTCGTGCAGCAGGATGTTCTCCGGCTTGATGTCACGGTGCAGCACGCCCTGACGGTGCGCGTAGTCGAGCGCGCCGGCCACATCGCGCGCGACACGGAGTGCCTCCTCGACCGGCAGTTGGCGCTCACGGTCCAGCCGCTGGCGCAGCGACTCGCCCGCGACGTACGGCATGACGTAGAACAGGAACCCGTCGATTTCGCCCGAATCGAAGAGCGGCAGAATGTGCGGATGCTGGAGGTTCGCGGTGGTGCGGATCTCGGTGATGAATCGCTCGGCGCCGATCACGGCGGCCAGCTCCGGCCGCAGCACCTTGACCGCGACGGCGCGATCGTGGCGGATGTCGTGCGCCAGGTACACCGTCGCCATGCCGCCCTCGCCGAGCGGGCGCTCCAGGCGATAGCGGTCGGCCAGCGCTGCGGCGAGTCGATCGAAGCTGGTCATCCGTCGTGCTCGGTTTCGGGCGTCGGGGATGGCCCGAGAAAGGTGGCACCTCCGCTCTCGACTACGCCAGAACCTCGTGAATGGCAGGCAGGTTTCCACTGCGGTCCGTACACGTGCCGACTCGGGCCGATCGATTCTCCCGCACACGAACTCGGTGCGATGCGACAGCCGTGGCACCGCCGGTTGGCCGGCGATACGTTGCCAAAGGAAGCTCGGGGCCAACGCCAGACATGTGATATGTGATGGGCATTCTTCAGGTCACACTGATCCTCGCCACGTTGCTGTGCTCCCTTGTCGCCGGGTTTCTGTTCGCGTTCGCCGTCGTAGGAATGCCGGGCATCGGGACCCTCCGCGACCGCGAGTTCGTCCGCGCATTCCAGGTGATGGACCGGGTCATCCAGAACAATCAGCCCCTCTTCATGCTGGTCTGGGTCGGTTCCGTTCTCGCTCTTGCGGCCGCGGCCGTGCTCGGGCTCATGCGGCTGGATTCCCTCGGCCGTTGGCTCGTGCTCCTCGCCCTGTTCGCCTATCTGACCGGCGTGCAGCTGCCGACCATCGCCATCAACATCCCGTTGAACAACCGGGTCCAGACGTTGGACGTGGATGCCATGGACGAAGCGTCACTCGAGGCCGCGAGGCGGGATTTCGAGCCGCGCTGGAACACGGCGAACGCGTTCCGGACCGGCGTCGCATGTCTGGTCAGTCTGCTGCTCATGTTCGTCCTGACGACCGTGTGACCCGGGGGAGCGTACAACCATGAGATCGTTTCTGCTGCTGCTGGCACTCGCGATGTTCGGCGTGACGCACGTCGAGGCACAGGAAGCCCCGCCGCGTCCCGAGGACGTGTCTACAATCGACGGGATCATCAAGGCCTACTACGAAGTGATCTCAGGGCCGGCCGGCGAGAGGTCGGATGTGGTGCGCGATCGTTCGCTGCACCATCCGAGTGCGTGGGTGGCGATCGCCGGCCGGGATGCCTCTGGCAAGCCGACCGTCCGCGTCACCACGTTGGATGGATACCACGGCGACAATGCGCCGCGGGCCGAGGCGTTCTGGGAGTGGGAGACGGATCGCGTGGTGAGCCGATCCGGCAACATGGTGCACGTGTGGAGCAGTTACGCGTCGGCGCGAACGCGGGACGGCGAGCCGTTCGCCCGTGGAGTCAACAGCATCACACTCTTCCACGACGGCACACGCTGGTGGATCATGGGCTGGATGTTCGACGCCACGGCCGGCTGAGGTAGACGCCGCCGCGATCAGGATTTCGCACGCGCCAGCCGCAGCGCCGCCTCGAGTGCATCGTCGGCCGCTACCTGCACGTCAGGAACGACGCCGGAACCTTCCCAGTTCGTCTTCGTGACCGGATTGATGGCACGGCCGGAAGGCACGAACACGCTCAGGTCGTGTGGCAGACGCACGGTGCCGCCGGGATGCGCACCGCCGCCCGTCGTTTCACCGACGATGGTCGCACGCTCGCGCGTCTGCAGGTTGTACGTGAACTCCTCTGCCGCGGAGAACGTGCGCGCGCTCGTCAACACGTAGACGGGCTTCTCGGCGCCGAACTTCCTGCCTTCGACGGCCGGGTCCGTGTAGAAATCCTCCGTAGTGTCGGCCGGGCGCCAGTACAGCGAGTTCAGGTGCACTGGCTCAGAGCCGAAAAGGTAGCTGCTGATGAGAGCCACGAGCCCCGGGTTGCCGCCACCGTTGCGTCGCAGGTCGATGATCAGCGCACGCGCATCGGCGGCCGCGTCCATCACGTCGCGAACGGCTTCGCGGACCAGACCCGGCGGCATGCCGAAGGTCACGACTTCGATGTAGGCGATGTCGCCATCCATTCGTTCGGTCCGGCCGAACGGCGAGGTCGGCCGCTCGCCGGGAGCACCTGCGGCTGGACCGGTCCCCGGCGCCGCCGGGCGGACCCGCAAATGCCGGTCATGGCTGATCGCCTGCAGGTCCTCGGTCAGACGCGCCGCGAATGCAGACGCCTCCGTCATCGCGCCGTACTCGCCCCGGCCCAGCCGCGAACGCAGGTCCGCCGACATCCTCGCCGCGGTCTCCGGAAAGACATACGTCCGCTCCAGCTGGGCGATCAGCGCATCGACGATCTCCGACCGCGCTCCGGCATCCAGTGTTTGTGCTTGCCCGTCGTGTGCACTCGCCGCGACGACCAGAAACGAGGCGAACAGGAAACGGGCCCATCCGAAAGTACCGCGCACGGGTCGCAGCCGTTTCTTCAATGCTACCTCCTTGCCCAATTGGACGCATGTTAGCGGCCCGCGCGTGCGACATCGGATCTTGTGCGCTGGAACCAGCCGGGCACGACACGAAGCCACGCCGTCGAGGTTGCGGACGGCCCCTGGATGTAGATGGCGCTGCCATCGGCCTCTGCGTGCCATGATCTGCCGAGCGTGTCGGAGAAGCGCGGATCGGAGAACCATGTGCGGATATCGACATCGCGGCCGGCGTCGTCAAGAGTCGCGACGTACCACGTCGTTCCTTTCCAGAATCCGACTGTCTTCGTGTCGAGCCAACGCGGCTCCCAGCCACCATCGGCGACTTCGATGCGGCGGTCGCGTCCGGGCCAGCGTTCGACGAAGAGTTGTCCCGTGGCGGCCAACTGGTAGGCAATCCATCGGCCGTCTGGCGAAAGGGCGGGGAAATAGACACCCTCCAGCACTGTCCGTACGGTGGCCGGGCGCGTGCGGATGTCGACGAGGATGGCCTGGAGCGCGCGACCGTCCCACGCGAAGACACGGCCGTCCGGCGCAATCGAGACCGGCGAGACGACGCGGCCGCGCAGAATGGTGTCCGGTGCGACACCCGCATCGGGCGAACCGATCACGAGGGCAACTCTGTCCGCAGTTGCGAGGGCGACCGTAACGAGGATGCTGTCTGTTTCCTGCAGCCACATGGGCTCGCCGATGTAGGCGGCCTCGATCCAGTTCGTCTCCCTTCCGGTTCGCTGGTCGAGGATCCGCAGTTGCTGGCCACCGATCGTCTGGACGACGGCGGCAACCCGGACTGCGTCTTTGGCCAGCCCGAAGCGCAGCCATGCCCTGGGGCCGAACGGCAGCGGTTCGGACGTGCTGCCACTGCGCGCCCTGACGAAGCGGCCGATGTCGCCACTCTCGCCGGGCGCGTAGACGAGGGTGCCGGAAGCGGCGACCGCGAACTGCGCGGCACCTGTGTAGCTTTCGCGCCGAACCCCTTCCGCGCCTGTGACGGTCGGCCCGACCGATAGTGTCGATGGGTCGAATCGCGCGAGCTTCAGTTCTCCCGCCGACGTGACGAAAGCGATGAATCGGCGATCGAGAAGACGTAGATCCGTCCCGCGGACGCCCTCGAGTGCACGAAGCGCGGTGTCCATGACCGAGGGCCGCACCCTCGATTCATCTCCCTCGCCGGGGCCGAGCTCGCGCACGCCCGGACGCGAGTCCGAGCCCGCGCACAGCACCCTCGTTGCCGAAATCTGCTCCGGCATGACGCAATGCTGGACGGGCACCGAATCCATGGCGCCCGATGCGGGCTCGATCCAGCGCAGCACCTGGCCGTCGTTGTCACCGATCAGGATGCGTTCGGAAGCCCAGCGAGCGCCGGCCGGATCATCCACGTTGGCCAGCGTCCCGACCGTGCCGCCGTCGATGCCGACGATTCTCAACTGGCCCGCGGCGAGAAACGCGACCCGGCCCCCATCCGGCGAGATCATCGGTGTGGATCCGCCAGTGGTGCCGGGGATCGGTTTCGCTTCCGTGTTGCGCAGGCTTCGGTACCACAGCTCGGTGGTCGTGTCGCGCTCGGCCACGTATACGACGAAGTCGCCGCGCGGCGACACGGAAAGCGCCGGCAGCGGGCGCGCACTGAACGAGATCGGGGCGTCGAGCGGCAGGCCGACGTCGTACACGGCTGGGCCGTCCGTCGAGCCGGGCCGCAGCGCGAGCCACAGGCTGGATCCAAGCAGGACCGCGGCCGCGGCGCCGAAGACGACGCTCGACCGCTTCCAACGTCTCGCTCGCACGCCGGAACCATCGCGCGGCGCCATCGTGCCCGAGTCCTCGGTCAGCGCATCCGCGAACGTACCGGCGCTCGGGAATCGATCCGCCGGCAGCCGCTCCAG